>DATEYD010000160.1:0-43383 GCA_035583445.1 Minisyncoccota bacterium | reverse complement strand
CCAGCAAGAAGGGTTAATAGAATTGCCGAAATACACTAAATATATTTTAGCGGCGCGCCAGCGAAGCTGGCACGAAAAAAATGCGGTGGCGGAAAAGCGGGTTGAACGTAAAAACTAGAAGTCGTATTATAAAATTAATAACCATAATATTATGAATAACAAAATCGTAATTATCGCAATCGTCGCTATAGTGGGAGGAATTGGTTTTTATTTCATTCAAAAGAATAAAGCGCCCGCCAATTCCCTTGAAAATACCACGCCGCCGAGCCAAACTGGAACCAATAATCAAGTCAATTCCGAGCAATCACAAAATAAATTAGTAACTGATGATTTTGAAATCAGCCTTCCCGAAGGCTGGCGGAAAACCACGCCCGCAATGGGAGCTTCAGCAATGGCCGTTAAGGCCGATGAGCAGCTCACTGACCTCGCGGCTCAAAAGATTAATTTCAGAAGTTATTTTGCTGTAAGCTATGACACACTGCAAGGGAAAAGTTTGAGCGAATATTTGCAGAGCGTCAAAATCCAGCTACAACAAACAATTTCCGGTGCTGTTTTTGCCCAAGAGCATGATACTACCATAAACGGCAAACCGGCGCGGGCATTTGAGGCAAGTTTTACCCAGCAGGGAGTAAACTTTAAAATTTTAATGGTAGCGGTTAAGGGTGTGAATGATGATGTTTGGGTGATATCATTTAATACTCTCCAAAGCACTTGGGCGGAGTATCAGAAAGCATTTTCCGACATTGCCAATAGTTTTAGTTTGAAATTGAAAAAGTAGGTATTTTTCGCGGTGCGCCAGTTTCGCTGGCACGAAATTCGGCGGTGGAAAAGCAGGGGCGGGCAAATATTCTTTTTTTCAACCCCCTTCCTTTTTGTCCGCCCGAGCGAAAAGTTTCAAAAATCAGTGTACGGATTTTCCTTGAATAAGATCGGATTTTGTTCAAGATAGACACATGGAAAAGACCATTCATGGCGTCGCGGTTCTGGTCATTCGAAAGGACAGAACCGTCTTGATGCAACATCGTGATGAGAAGCCCGACATTTCGTACCCCGGATACTGGGGATATCCGTCCGGCACACTTGAAAAAGGTGAGGTGTATCTTGACGCCGCGTGTCGCGAGCTTATAGAGGAGACTGCGTATGTTCCAGGTGTCGTAAAGCCTCTTCTTGAACAGAAGTACGTACGGTATGATGGTCAGCAGATTCAACGTCACATCTATTGGACTTGGTATGATGAGGTTCAGCCGATCCAATGCCGGGAGGGACAGGAAATGCGCTTCATGTCGATCGACGAAATCGCGACGAAGCAACTTCTTCCAGGAATGTTGGAGGTCGTTAAGAGTGCCATAGAGACAGCGTTCCCCTCATAATCGTTCCAACTTTGTCCCAGACGGCCAGCAAAGAGAGTAATAATTATTCCCCACATCTTATGACCTGGAGAATCCTGTATTCCGTGCTCGCGATACTGGCAGGTATATTCTTGGTTGTATACGGCGGGTACGATGATAGCCCGGGCGGACAATTGATCGGACTCCTTTTGGTGATCTTCGGGTTCGTTCGCTTGGTCATTCACAGGAAAGCAACGCCTGAGAACCGTTAGAATGGCTCCAGCCGCCTATCTCACGCTCCCTCGGTCAACTCGATGATCGCGAGTTCGAGCGGAAGCGATGCCACGGGAGCGGAACGTAGACGATTGCGCGCCTCGGTGAACGATTGGATCGTCCTTACCAGGAGCCGCCCATCCATGGTGCCGGCCAAGCCGGACAGTGCATCCATGTGCGCATCCGACAGCCCATCAGCAGTAAGGATCGCCGGGTCGATCTTCAGTATCATGACCTGCCGGAGACATTCGAGGAATCCCTTTGTGAAATGATCAAGATCCACTCCGCCCTGCACCGCTTCCTGGATGAATCGTAGCGCACCCGCCCGGTCTCCGGCGGCGATGAAACCAGCAAGTCGGGCATGCCAGCCGATCGGCACGAGTCCGAGCACTTCACGCACCGTATCTTCGGTGATCGCTGAGCCGCCGGTTCGCGCCGCTAGTTTCGTCAGCATCACTTCGGCATCGCGGAATGCTCCGTCGGCCGCGGCGGCTATTGCCGCCAATGCCGCAGGTTGTGCTTCGAGCTTCTCCGCCTTTGCGATGAAGGCGAGTTTCCCGACGATCTCTTTCTGGGTAAGCTTGCGGAAATCGAACCGTTGGACACGCGAGAGGACGGTCGGCAACACTTTATGCGGTTCCGTGGTCGCAAGGATGAACATGGCGTGCGCGGGAGGCTCCTCAAGGAGCTTCAGGAGCGCATTGAACGCATCCTTCGAGAGCATGTGCACCTCGTCGACGATGAAGACCTTCTTCGGGGAAGACGCGGGCGCCGTCCCCGCGGTTTCCTTCAATCCTCGTACGTCATCGATCCCGCGGTTGGACGCGGCGTCGATCTCCACAACGTCCAGGGATGCCCCTTGGGCGATCGCCTTACATGAGTGGCATGCGTCGCAGGGGTGCTTTTTTGTGTCCGTGCAGTTGACCGCTTTCGCCAGGATCCGTGCAAGAGTGGTCTTCCCGGTCCCCCGCGGACCGGCAAAGAGGTAGGCATGGCCGACCCTGTCCGCCTTCAGGGCGCCTTGCAGGGTACGGACGACATGTTCCTGCCCGATGACCTGGTCCCAGGTCCGGGGGCGGTACTGGCGATATAACATGGCCCGACTATACCCGTTTCTTCCTGAATACGAAAGCGCGGAAGCCGGCGAAGCTGAAGATGAGCGCCGTTGCTGATCCGGCGGCCGCGCCGACCCCTGCCCATGCCTCCGCGGCGATGGCGGCGGGGCGTAGATACACCACACCCGTGGCGACAATCACGTTCACGAGAATAGCCGTGAGTGCAACGGTCGCAAAGCGTACGATCTCGGCCGTTCCTCCCCGGGAGGACCCCGCTTCGAACGCCCAGAACTTGTTCCAGAAGTAGCTGTGCACCGTCGCGACCATGAACGACGCTGCCTTGAAGAGCGCGTACGCGTATCCTGTCGCTTGGCCGGTCGCGGCGATGAAGACGTAGAGCACGCCGAAATCCACCGTGACATTGGCAAAACCGATGGCGGCGAATCGGCCGAACTGCGCCATGGGCCGGAAGAAACGTGACAGGAAATATCCCAGCTGTACGCCAGCGACCCAGAGTACCGGAACCACGAAGGCGAGGACGACCGGTGCGATGCCGAACGGAAGAGCCGTTCCCAGGAACAGCAGGATACGCCACGCGATAAGGCCGGCCGTGAGACCGGTCGTGAGCGCCGATACGATGTCGCGTCGATTTACTGTCTTCATGCTCGGAGCGCCGCCATGCGCGCGAAGCGTTCGTTGATCTCCGCATCCACTTCCGCGCGCGAACGCGCGTAGCGTAGACGGCTGATCTCGATGATAGCGTCGCGCATCGCCGGGTTGCTCGGCCTGCCGATAACAAACTCGCTCAACAACGTTCGCATGCTGGTGGGCGGTGCGACCTGCCCACCCGGAAGCAGCATGGTGACGTAGGCGTTGTTATTCGCGACATTTGAAATATCGGCCGGCGTGATGCGCGGTTCGAAGCGGACCTTGACCTTCGGGTTTTCAGCATCCTCGGCGCTGACGCGGAATACGAGCATGTTTCCGACGTTCCCAAAGACCGCGTCGCGAATGCTCTCATCGAGTTGTGCGATGAACTGGTGCGCCATGACCAGGCCGAGGTGGTATTTCCGGGCCTCGGATAGGATGTAGGAGATGGATTGCGTGGTGATGTTCTGGAATTCATCCATATAGACGAAATGGTCGGGAAGATCCGTCCGTGTCGTGTCGCGAGCCATCGCCGCACGTCGGAGCTTCCCGATGATGACCATGCCCAAGAGGTCCGCATTCATGTCTCCGATGCGTCCTTTCGACAGGTTCACGATCAGTATCTTCCGATTCTCGATGATGTCCTTGAAATTGATGGCTGATGCAGGCTGGTTGATGATGGGCCGCAGGAAATCGTTGCTCGTGAAGGCGTCGACTTTCGACGTGACGTAGCCGGTCCAGTTCGACAGTGATTGTTCGCCGGTTCGTTTGACGACATCCTGCTCCCAGAACTGCTTCACGATCGGGTTCGTCTCATGCACCAAGAGGTCGCGGCGGAACGCCTCGTCGATGAAGACGCGTGAGAGGTCCGCCAGGGTGGGATGTACGCGCTCGTAGTTGTCCAACAGGAGGAATGTGGCGTTCTTGAAGAACTGCTCGAACTGCGGCCCCCCGAATTCCTTCATGTTGTAGAGCTTGTCCATGATCTCGAAGAGCTCGTCGATGATCAGGGTTTTTTCCTGGGGGCTCGTGGGATCGTATTCCAACATGTTCAACGCCATCGGATACTCGACATCCGCAGGATTGAAGTAGATCACGTCGTCCAACCGGTTCTTCGGCACGCGTTCGAGCGACCATTCGGCGAATTCGCCATGCGGATCGATGACGGTCATGCCCTGCCCATTCTCCATGTCCTGCACCATCATTGACTTCAACGTCACGGATTTTCCGGTTCCTGTCTGTCCGATGATGTACAGGTGCCGGAGCCGTTCTTCGGCTTGCAGCCGTAGAACCGTCTCTTGCCCATGAAACGTGTTGACCCCGAACGCCAGGCCTTGCGCTGGAATGTTCGCTGGCGGTTCGACGGTCTTGAATGCCGCGAATTTCACCTTCGGGAGGATCGCGGAACTGACCGGGAAGTGGTAGACGCTGGCCACCTCCTCACCGGAGAGCGGCATCGATCGTCCCTCATTGAAGAGCCGGAACGAGAACTCGTACACGAGGCGCTCCAATGCTCGTCCTTTGAGCTTCTTGAGTTTGAAACTATTCAGTTCCGGTGAGGCATACTGTGAGAACGCATTGTTCAGGTCCTCGAGCATCTGATCGGCGCGCTCCGGCGTCGCCGCCGAGGTGAGGAGGCGGATGTTGCAGTCGAAGAGCGGTCGAGATGCCTTTGCTTGGAGGTCCTTGATGAGCTCTTGCTCGAATGCGGTCGGCGCTTGCGATGCTTCCTTGAGCGCAGTCTCCTTGTCTTTCTTCTCGTCGCGCTTCTTCGCCTTGGCGAGCTTGAGCGCAGTGCGGTAGTCCTTTCCTTCCTGCATGTGGTGCGCGGCGTCGCGTGCGAGCTGTCGTAATTTTGGTCGCGCGGATGGACGTACGGTCACTTGCAGTGCGATGCCTTCTCCCTCGGCCTCCACGCGCCCCATAGCAGACACGAGGGGGCCTAATGGATCGGTCGGCAGGTCGGTGTAGGTCTGGAACGGGAGAATGGGATCCTCGCGAAGGGTCAGATAGCCGCCAGCGGCTGCACCTTGAGGATTGAAGATGTTGTAGTCGAGCGTCCGTTCGGTTGTCGCGTTCGGGAACGTCCCGTGTACCTGCTTCTCGAATTGGTCCGCAAATTTCGAAGGAACCGCAGCATAAAAATGGATCTGCTCGCCCACGTGGTGTACCGCCATCTCCACGGCGATATACGGATCCCCGTAGAGAAACTTGTTCCATCCCTTGGCACGGAAGCTCGCGACCGACGCGTACAGCTGCTCCATCACTGAGATGAGCTTCACGTCGTCCGACGGTCCACCGCCCGCCGGCGGGGCGAATCGCGGGAGCGCGAACGAGAACAGCACCATATCCAACGACTTCGCGATCACTCCCCGAGACCGCATCCCATTGAGCACTACAAGCGCGGCTACCACGATGATGGCGCCGACACTGAGGAGCAGAACGGTATACAGAAGAGCCATTGAGTGCTAGGCGGCTGGCAGTTTCCCTCGGGATTCCAATGCGTCGTGCATCTCGGGTTCGGACAGCGTCGCATGCAATGCATCGATCAGGGCAGCGTTTCCGGTCGCCCGGGCTTTTTCGACCGCGGTCGTCGTTCCCTCATTGAACGCGACATCGACCAATTCCTGGACCTGCGGCATGAGCTCCTCGGGAACCGCGGGATTCGCCTCGGCGATCGGCGACGGAGCTGATACGTCCACCTTCGGAACCATGGGCACCGGTGGAGTTTCCGGCTCGGCCGGGGCGTACTCCGGCACGGTCGGTGCCTGCTCAGGAACCGCCGGCTCTTCGGCCGGCACTAGAGCGCCCTCCTCTTCGGGTGTTGGAATTGCCATATCTCTGAGTATACCACAGCACATTTTCCACTTGCCATGAGGATGTCAGCTTGCGGCTGTGGTACCATCGATACATGAAGCGGGGGGAACTTCTTCTGATCATATGCATCCTGGCGATCGCCGCAGGGGTGCGGTTATATCACATCGAAACCGTTCCGGGATTGCATGCGGCGGAAGCCGCCCAAGGGGTCGCCATCATCACCGGACAGGCTTCCGATACGGTTTTCTCCCGGCTGCAGTCATGGTCCATTGACCTGGTCGGCACGACCGCGATGGCGTTACGGCTGCCGGCCGTCATCGCCGGCATTCTCACGGTGTTGGGCGTGTACCTGCTCGCGCGGCGGCTGTATGACAACCGGGAGATCGCGGCTCTCGCGGCGTTGCTGACCGCAGCCGGTTTCTGGCATATCACGCTCTCCCGCGTCGGCATGGCGACCGCGATGCCGGCTTTCTGGGCGACCTGGGGCTTCTACTATCTCTACAAAGGCATCGAGACCCACCGCCTCTGGCATTGGGGACTCGCCGGCGCGTTGTTGGGCGTCGGTGTCCTGACGACGCCGCTATTCTGGGCGGTCATCGCAGCTGCCGCACTCGCGGTGATCGCTTGGTGGTGGGGCATGCGCACCGCATTCAACGATGAGAAGTTCGCGTTCGCCAGACACCAGGCATGGGGCGGCATTTTGGCTATGGTCGGCATCCTCGTACTCGTCATCCTCCCGTTCCTGAGCCAGCGTGCCGTCCGGCCGTCCGACGTGCCGCTCGCCGGACAGCCGCTCTTCTTCTGGGGTGTGTCGGCGTTCTTGGTCGCCGGGATCCTCCACACGCTCTGGCGCGCCTGGCAGGACCTGCGACACCGTGGTTACCCGGGCGTTCCCCACGTCTTACTCCTCGGGTGGTTCGGCTTTGCCTTGTGGGCACATGAGCTGGTCCTTGCCATTCCCGCAGCGTATCTGTTCGCCGGTGTCGGCCTGCATTGGCTCGCCGTGTGGATGCGACGGTGGTACACGCTTCGTGACAAGCATGTCATCTGCCTGCCCTTCGAGCGATTCGCGGGACGGCATTGCGTCGGCGAAGGCACCCTGATCGTGGCCCTGGCGGTCCTCGCGCTCCTGCTCGCTGTCGGTGTCGTCGATGTTGAGCGGTATTTCCAGGATTGGAGCGCATCCCCCGCGGTCCTTGCGGCGTTCCCTGCGGACGTTCACGCGGCGGCGGATGACATCAAGGCAATGGCGCCAGCAATCATCAAATACGTCGTCACCGATGAGCCGGACGCGGTGCAGTATCTGAGCGGCACGATCACGACCGAGGATCAGCAGCGTCTCCATGTCACCTACCTGAACGAAGCGACGTTCCTGCGCACCCCGGTCCGTAAAGGGGTCGTGGTCATCAAACTCGAACACTGATATGAAGCTCCGATTGACTCCCGGTCGTTTCGCAGTGCTCATTGTCGTTATCGCGCTTCTATTGGCTGGCACGTCATCCATCAACGACGCGCCCATCGTGGACGAGGTCCCGCACATCGGTGCGGGATATTCCTACGTCACCAGGCTGGATTTTCGACTGAACCCCGAGCATCCTCCCCTGGTGAAGGACCTCGCAGGATTGTTCCTCGTACCGCTTGATCTGAACGATTCGGCTTTCTCCGCGGAGCAATGGACGAGCGAGGTGAACGGCCAATGGACCTTCGGTCGTGATTTGATCTTCCGATCCGGCGTGTCCCCGGACACCGTCAAGACGCTGGCGCGATTGCCCATGCTCGGGCTTCTCGCGCTCTTCTGTTGGATGATTTGGAAGTGGACAAACGAGCAGTTCGGCACCAACGCCGCGGTCATTGCCGTATTGATTGCCTCGTTCTCCCCCACCGTCCTCGCACACGGCCGGTTCGTCACGACCGATCTGGGCGCTGGTCTGGGGGTCATGGTCGCCACGTATTGGTTCCTGAAATTCCTTCGCGCACCAAGCCGGAAGACCGGTGCGTGGGCTGCCGGCATGCTCGGCGTCGCGTTCTTGATGAAGTTCAACACGGTGCTCTTGGGTCCGTTCTTCATGCTGACCGCGGCGCTCTTTGCCCTGCAGGGCAAATGGCGATCGCAAAAGAACTGGTATACAGCCGCACGGTTGATGGCGTTGACCGCTGGCGTCGGGGCTGCGTCGGTCCTCTTGGTCGTCTGGCCGGTCTATATCGTGCAGACGGCTGGTTACCCCGTCGAACGCCAGGTGTCGGACACCGCCACGATCATGGGGTACCAAGCGGACAACCCGCTGAAATCGGCGGTGCTTTGGATGTCGGACAAACCGGTCATCCGTGCGCTCGGCCATTGGACGCTCGGGTTGGCCATGGTCGCCCAGCGTTCGATCGGCGGCAACACGATTTATTGGCTCGGCCAGGTCGTGAAGCAGGGCGGCCCGTGGTATTTCCCGATCGTCTACATCCTCAAGGAACCTCTGGCATGGTGGATCCTGGTCGCATTCGCGTTGGCCTCCCTGCCCTTCCACCATAAACGTCGGGGTACCCAGAAACCGGGCAGCTGGTGGGTCCTGCACGCAGACGAATGGGCGATGCTGCTCTGGATGGCCATCTACTGGGCAGTCAGCGTGAAGAGCACGCTGAACATCGGCGTACGACATCTCTTACCGGTCTTCCCGTTCGCTATCATCCTGGTCGCCGGCCGTATCGGCGTGCTGTTGGATTGGCTTCGCGCACACGACAAGAAGCGTCTTCAGTGGTTCTCGATCGGCATCGCCGTGCTCTTGGGTTGGTTTGTATTCGAATCGGTTCGCGTCTGGCCGTCCTACCTTTCATACTTCAACCAGATCGCCGGCGGACCGTCGGGCGGATACCAATTCGTGACGGACAGCAACCTCGATTGGGGACAGGACCTGAAACGGCTCGGGCAGTTCGTGGAATCCAACGACATCGATCGCATCTGCGTCGACTACTTCGGCTGGTCAGATCCTGCCGCGTACGTAGGTACGCACTACGTCTATACCCGCGCGAATGATTGGAAAAATCGTGACGATTTCGTCCGTCGCAATCGGTGCGACGGATGGCTGGCCATCTCGGCAACGTTCCTCCAGAACGCGAACGGGCAACGGCTCGTTCCGACCGATTGGTCCCGCACGGACACGTACCGCTGGCTGTTGGATGACGTGCCCGTGACGACTATCGGGAACTCCATCTTCGTCTGGCATGTCACGAAATAAAAAGCTCCCGTCCATGCTTCGGACGGGAGCGGCGCTCACTTGAACTCCACGATGGGGCAGACCTTGTCCTTCAGGGCGTGCGCGCGGAGACGGAGAAGCTTGACCAACTCGCTGTCTCGAATGGTGTGCCAGGCGCCGCGGACGCCGGTCAGGATGAGCCAGACCGATCCCGCGACAGCCAGGAGCGCCCCCACGGTCCCCCAGAAGATGAGGAATGGCAGGGAAGCGAGGAGCGACCAGATGATTGGCGCGAGCACCCAACCGAGCCAGGCGACCGGAAGCCACAGGGGCCAGACCTGGTGGCCTCGCACCCTGGGCCAGTGCTTGATGGGAACGAACGGCTTTCCCTGTTCGTCACCTTCGGCGAACGCCAGCCGGTAGCCGATCAGGAGACTGCCGATGCTGACAACAGCCAGCGCTAGGATGGTCAGCGGCCAGGCGAACGCGAGCGAGAGCCAGAACCGCCAGAACAGCCGGCAGACCGAGGTCTTCTCTGGCTGCTCCCTCGAGAACGCGTGGCCATACGCGACGAGCGCGATGGGCCCGTCTTTCTTCAACTGCATGGAACCCCTCCCCTCAAGGAACGCCGGACATATAGTACCATACAATTCCAATTCTACAAGGTACACAAAGAACAGCCCCCGCCTGCGGAATGGGAAGAGCGTCTATGGCTGCGGGCCGATGTCTTGTATGCTCCGGATCCAACGGCCGCCCGTGACGACTATCAGGAACTCCATCTTCGTCTGGCAGGTTAAAGAAAGAGCCTGGTCGCGTCCGCGGCCAGGCTTCACTCCATCACATGGGGCCTCCTTCGTTGTTACGGTACCCCGAGCGGGTACGTAGCGGGAGTCCGTACCCGCCCGGGAACGCCAGTATCATTCGTGTCCGCGGTTCCGCCATCTTCCCGCAGAAAGCGTCCGGGTTCGGTCGGGATCGCCGCGTTGCCGATGTGTCCCTCCTCCAGGTCCCGGGATAAGCCAACTATCGAAGAAACTACTAGCAAGAGTCTCGTCTTCTTCTATCGCCACTCGTTGATGATTTCACTGGCTGAATGCTGACCGATGGTCCTGAGCCTATAGCCCGGACCGAGCGCGATAATTGGCTTGTCCCGGACCTGGAGGTGATAGGTCCGGTATCGAAGGAACTTAGGGATGAACCCTATGGAGGCATTATATCATATGGTATGGATGCATGTCAACTACCGGTAATAGACCCTCCCCGGAGTGCGTAAATCGATGTAGAGGGGCGAAAACGATGAATCGGAGGCCTTGTCCGCCAAAAGGACGTCGAGCGTGCGGAGCTGGTCCCCGATGTCGTTCGCCGTATCGATCAGGAGATCCCACCCGCGGTTGGTCGGGATGCGGATCCCTCCGGGCTCAGCATCCGGGATGACCACGTACTTCGCGCTCAGTCCGAGTGGCTCGAGACCGTCCAGCGTCGCGAGGATGCCCGTGAAGAGCTCGTGGATCTCTTCCTCATCGGTTCGGTCATCCCGAACAAGCATGAGGAGCGGCCCGACGGATGGAACGGTAGAACCCCAGAATGTCGCCGTCCGGTCCCAGAACCGGCATGCATCCCCGTGACACCAGATGCCTTCGGGAACCCGTATCTCGGCGGTGATGATGAGCGCGTGCGGGGCATCGACGGTGACCTCGATGTTCATGAGTTCGGGGACCTCCGCCGCGATGCGCTGGGTCAGGAGCGCGGGACGCGCCAACACGAGGATGGATCCGCGGCGGATGAGCAGCTCCCGCTCATCGAGCCACGAGCCGGTGATGGCGCTGACCCGCTGGGCGAGCGTATCCGGGATGTCGCTGGTGCGGACATCACGGACCTCCAGGACGCCCGTGAACATAACCGCCGCGATCGCGGCGAGAAGGAAAACGACGATCCCGACGCTGGCTCGGACCATGTTCATGGCTTAGCCGATGATGTCGCGTCCACCCAGGTACGGACGGAGGACATCCGGTACGCGGATGGTGCCTTCTTCGGTCTGATAGTTCTCGACGACCGCCAACGGCCAGCGCGAGGTGTTGACCGCCGTCCCGTTGAGGGTGTGCACGAAGGCGGTATCCCCGTCTGCTGTGCGGTAACGGATGTTCAACCGGCGCGATTGGTAATCGGTGCAGTTCGAGGCGCTCGTGATCTCCCCATACCCGCTCTTCGACACCAACCATGCTTCGAGATCGTATTTCCGGTACGCGGGACCGCCCAGATCGCCGGAGGCGATGTCGATCACCCGGTACGGGAGCTTGAGCCCGTCGGCGAGCTCTCGTTCGATGCTCAGGATCTCCTCGTGCATCTTTTCGCTTTCCTCGGGCGTGCAGTAGATGAACAGCTCGAGCTTCGTGAACTGGTGCACCCGATACATGCCTTTCGATTCGCGACCGTACGCGCCGGCCTCCGTCCTGAAGCAATGCGAGAGGGCCGCGTAGCGCTTCGGGCCGCCGGACAGATCGAGGATCTCGCCGGCATGGTAGCCGCCGAGCGTGATCTCAGCTGTGCCGATCAACGACAGGTCGGAGTTCTCGATGGAATACACCTGCGTTTCCGGTCCGCGCGGGTTGAACCCGATCCCCTTGAGGATCTCATCCTTCGCGAGGTCCGGCGTCTCCATCAACTGGTACCCGTGCGCCGTGACGACATCGATGCCGTAGGCGATGAGGGCCTGGTTCAGGCGGACCAGGTCGCCCTGGGCAAAGTAGAACTTGGAACCGGTGACCTTCGCACCCCGTTCGAAGTCGATGAGCCCCCGTTCGGTCAACAGCTGCTCGTGGTCCTTCGGGATGAATCCGAATTCTGGCGCCTTTCCGACCGTGTCGAGCACAGCGAAGTCCTCTTCCCCGCCGATGGGCGCGTCGGGATGCGTCATATTGGGCACCGCCTCCATGAGCGACCGATATTCCACCTCGGCAGCGAGCAATTGCTGCTCAAGCGACTTACGTTCGTCGCCGAGCTCGCGCATGCGCGCGATTTCCTCGTCACTGGGCTTCGTCTTCGACGCGCGATTGCGCTCTGCGCGGAGCGTTTCGGTGCGGGTGATCAGCTGGCGGCGCTGTTCGTCCAACTCGAGGAGGCGGTCTACATCGACCTGCATCCCGCGGTTGCGGACGTTCGCCTTCACTTCCTTTGCATTCTCTCGGATAAAGGTGATGTCGAGCATGGTCAGTCGTTGTTCCTCGGCTTCATGGTCGGGAATAACAGAATATCGCGCAACGAGTGCGAGTCCGTCAAGAGCGCCACGAGGCGGTCAAGCCCGATGCCGATCCCGGCCGCGGGCGGCATGCCATGCTCCAACGCCTGCACGTAGTCGATATCGATGCGCTGCGCCTCCTCGTTGCCTTTCTCCCGCAATTCCTGCTGTCGCTCCATCCGCTCGAGCTGGTCCACCGGGTCATTGAGCTCGGAGAACCCGTTCGTGAGCTCGAAGCCGCCCATGATGAGCTGGAAGCGGGCGACCGCGTCGTCGCCAGGGTTGATCTGCTTCGCCAGGGGCGAGAGCTCTTTCGGATGCCCCACGACGAACACCGGGTCCATCATGTTCGCCCGCAGGGTCTTCTTGTATATCTCGTCGCCCAGGACGGCCTTGGTCATGGTCTTCTCGACGGTCACGCCCAATTGGCGTGCGCGGGTCGCCAGTTCCTCCAGGGTTGCCCGGTCATAGTCCAGCCCGCTCGCCTCACGCACCAGGTCGCTGAACAGGAGACGTCGGAACGGCCGTCGTACGTGAATGGTCTTCCCTTGGTAGGTGAACGTCGCGGACCCGAACGTCTCGGTCACCAAACGGACCAGAAGTTGCTCGGTCAGGTCCATGAGCCACGCGTGGTCCTGGTACGCCGCATAGGCCTCGAGCATGGTGAACTCGGGGTTGTGTTCGCGGTCCATCCCCTCGTTGCGGAAGTTCCTGCCGATCTCGAATACGCGTTCGAATCCGCCCACGAGCAATCGCTTGAGGTACAGCTCGGGGGCGACACGGAGGTACAGGTCGAGGTCGAGCGTGTTCAGATGCGTCTTGAACGGACGGGCGGTCGCTCCGCCGGGGATGAGTTGGAGGATCGGCGTCTCCACCTCGTGATATCCGTTCTCCTCGAAGAAGCGGCGCACCGAGGAGATGATCCTGAAGCGGCGCGTGAAGCGATCCTTCACGGTTGGGTTGAACAAGAGGTCAAGCGCCCGCTGTCGGTACCGCTCTTCGACGTCCTGCAGGCCGTGCCATTTTTCCGGCAGCGGACGGACCGATTTCGCGAGCATGCCCCAGGCATTCGTCTGGATGCTTCGCTCCCCGCGTTTCGTGGTCAACAGCGTGCCGGTGACTTCGACGAAATCGGCGACGTCTATGACCGATAGGAAGAAGTCATACGGCCCTTGGCCGATGCGATCGGCACCGATGAGGGCCTGGATCGTGCCCGAGCCATCGTTGAGATCCAGAAAGGTGAGGCCGCCATGGCCGCGCTGTGCCATGACCCGGCCAGCCAAGGTCACGGTCGTGCGCTGTTCTGACAACGCGTCGAATGCGGCGAGCGCATCGCCGATCGCATGCGTCCGTCGGGTTCCCGGTGGATACGGGTCAACGCCAGCGTCACGCAGACGCTTGAGCTTCTTCAGCCGTTCATTGCGAAGCTCTTCCAGTGACATACGCGTCCATCATACCAGACCCCGGTCAAAAGAAAACTCCGGCGGATGCCGGAATTTCTTCTGAAACACGTTATTTCACCTCCAGGACCTTGTAGGTGGTCTCGCCCTTCGGGGTTCGCACGGTCGCTGAGCTCCCCTTCTTGAGGCCCAGGAGCGCGGCACCCAGCGGAGACTCGTTGGAGATCTTCCCTTCGGTCGGATCTGCCTCCGCTGCGCCGACGATCGTGAATTCGCGCACCTCCTTGCCTACCTGCACCTTCACACGGGAACCGATGTCGACCACATGGCTCTTCGATCCGCCGTTCGTGAACACGACCGCAGTATCGAGAATCCGCTTGAGCTCCTCGATGCGCCCTTCGTTGTGCGATTGGGCATCCTTGGCTTCGGCGAATTCAGCGTTCTCGGAGATGTCGCCCTGCTCTTTGGCCTCCTTGATGCGTACTGCAATTTCGCCCCGGAGCTGCCCGGTGCGGTATGTGTATTCTTCCTTGAGTTTTTCCAAACCTTCCTTCGTAAAATATTGGCTCTCCATAGATACAATGATGGGCGACAATATACCATGCCGTGGATTAGAACGCAACGGGGGCTGGGGATGACGATAGGGAGACCCCCGCAGAACCGAAGTACCACTGCAGGAACTGCCGGGCAGCCCGGAGGGCATGCCCCTGGTTCTCCGTCGAACCCTCTACCAGCACGGTCAGGGCGATCTCAGGATTCTCGACAGGCGCATAGACCGTCACCAGCGAGTTGATGCGTTTGCCTTTGACGACTTCGGCGGTCCCGGTCTTTGCCGCCGCGGTCACGCCGATGTCCTGTAGGGTCTTCCCCGTGCCCGTCACGACGGTCTGCCGCATGGCGTGCTGCATTGCCGCGATCGTGGTGTCCGAGAACGGTAGGTGCCCCAGCGATATCGGTGGGAAGATCTCGACCGGATGCATGTCCTGATCCACGACGCGCGTTGCCACCTGCGGCTGCCAGAGCGTGCCGCCGTTTGCGATCGCGGAGACGTAGGTGTTGATCCACAGCGGCGTCACCACCAGATCCCCCTGCCCGATCGAGATGTTGTACGTATCCCCCGTATACCATGGCAGGCCGGTCGTGTCCTCTTTCCATTCCGGCGTGGGAACGATCCCCGCCTCTTCGCCCGGCAGGTCGATGCCGAGGATCACGTTCGCGAACATGCTCGTCAGGTAATGGACGATGCTGTTCACGCCGAGCCCGCCGATGTCCCCGAATCCCCCGCCGACCGTGTAGAAGAAGATGTTGCAGGAATCCGCGATCGCGCGGGTCAGATCGAACCATCCGGTATCGATGCGCCAGTTCCCGAACACGTACGGATCATCGGGATTCGCGGGATTGGGAATCGAGATCGAGATGCAGTCATGGTTCACGAGCGTGTCCGGGGCGATGACGTTCTCCTGCAGCGCGGCCATGCCGATGACCGGCTTGATCGTAGAGCCAGGGTTGTACAAACCGGCGATGACGCGGTTGAACAGCGGACGCCGCGGGTTGTTGAACAGGCCATCGACGTCCTCCTGGGAGAGCGGCCCGGAGAAGACGTTGTTGTCATAGGTCGGGAAGCTCACCATCCCCAATACGGAGCCGGACCGCGGGTCCTGCGCGACGGCCGCTGCCTGGGTCAGTCCGGTTTCCAGGAGCACCGTGCGCAGCGCACTGAAGAGGTGCTGCTGCACCTCGGCATCCACGGCGAGGACAACATTGTCCCCCGGTCCGGCAGAGACCTCGACCGGCTGGCCCGTCGCATCGAATTCCAAACGGCCGTGCTCGCCGCGCAGGACCGTCTCGTACGCCGCTTCGATGCCGAGACGTCCGACGGTATCCGAAGGGAGGTAGTACGGGTCGCGGGCGATGTCGTCTTTGCTCACCTTGCCGACGTAGCCAAGCACGTGGGAGAACGTGGCACCGTTCGGGTACGCGCGCTTCGTCGTCGTGATGACGGAGAATCCCTGCGGAAGCGCGTCACTGAGCGCGAGCACCGCGTCCCGGTCCAGGTCGGTCGCCAAGAAGAAGACCGCATTGGATCGGACGCCGTCAGCCAGCGCCAAGGTCACATCCTCGGGGCTGCGTCCCAGCGCCTGGGCGAGCGGCACGATGTCCGGGAACGTCCCGTCGTCGTTGCGATTCACCTGACGGCTGATGACGAGGAGGTCGAAGCTGGGAACGTTCTGCACGAGCGGGACGCCGGTCCGGTCCATGATGACGCCGCGTGGTGGCGGAACCGCGACGTTCACCGTGCGATTGCGCCAGGCCAGGAGCGCGAGCTCATCATGCCGGTCGATCGCGAGCCGCCCGGTCCCGACGACGAGGATGGCGGCGATGGCGAGGAGCACGAACCCTGCGCCGCGGAACACGCCGTCGTTCACCGGCACCTCGATGTCGGCGTGCGCGCTGGATGCGTCGACGAGCGTCTCCTCGGGCGCGACCCAGTCATCACGCTCAGGGGTGATGCGGTATGACCGACGCCATCCGATACGGAAGGGGAATGCCATGGCTTCTTAGCTTCCAAATGGGGTACGGGTCCGGAACGGGACATCGATGCGGCGCAGGAGCACGAGCGCGACACCTGCCACGATGGCGATCGCGACCGCGATCCGTGGGTCGACGATCGCCGCGCTCACGGAGCGGATGCTGTAGCCATTGAACAGCACGACGAACAGTCCGGCAACGGAAGACATCATGATACCGGCGATGGAGGCAACGCACCAGGTACGGATCGCCGGAGCCGGAGACCATCGGTCGGCGTTCGCCCATGGCCCCAGGGTCAGGAACCGTCCTCCGCCGGCGATCAACAGCGCCGTGATCGCGAACGGAAGCGATCGCGCACCGATGCCGAGCCCGCCGATCAATTCGATGACGAATGCGAACACGAGCAGCACCATGAACGACCGCCAGGGGCCGTCAATCGCCGTGATGGCGCCGTACAGCGACCAGAAGAGAACGCTCCCCGAGGGGAACGTGAGCGAGGCGATGCCGACAAGCACGAACAGGAGCGCTCGGCCGGTCTGTTGGATGAAGGTGCGGTGCATCACATCTTGAGTACCAGTACGAACCCGACCAATGGCTGATCGACCATCGGCCGCACATGGACGACCGAGAAGAGCGTCGGCTGCTGCGCATCGACCGATCGGACCTCGCCGATGACCAGCCCGCCCGGGAAGCGATCGTTGCCCCCGGTGATCACAATGTCGCCTTCGGTAACGACCTCATCCTTCTTCACAAGGTCCAGGATCAGCCCGTCCTCCCCTGCACGGACCAAGCCGCTGATGTTCGTCCCCATAATCCTCCCCGCCGCCTGCAGGGTGGGATCGCCGAGGACGGTGATGGTGGCATGGCGCGCGTACACATCGCGGACTACGCCGATGAGCGATCCGTTTGCGGTGATGACCACGTCGTTGGCCGCGATCCCCTCCGCGGAACCGCGGTTGATCGTGGCGAGGACCGCCGCACCCTCATGGTGCCAACTGAAAATGCCCGCAGCGATCGGGTCGGCAGCCAATCGCTCACGGATCCCCGCCGCTGCCCGCGTGAAGACGAGCTCGGCATGCAATGCGTCGCTCTCGGCGACAGCAGCCCGGAGTCGTTCGATCTCGTCCTGCAGCCGCAGATTCTCAGCGATCAGATCGGTCCGCGACCACACGGTCGCCGTCCAGAGCCGCGTGCGGCCCACCACGGCAACGACCGGTTGCATCAGCGGTCCGGAGCGATCGGCGACCCACTGCCCGATACGTCCGTGCGCCAGCAGAAGGTCACCGGCAGCCACTGCCGCCACCAGGATGACCGCGAGGAGAATCCGGGGTTTTCGCACCATACGTTATCGATATTCCTCTTCCTGTCGCGCCAAGAGAATCGTGCGGAGTTCTTGGAGGTTCTCCAGCACCATGCCGCAGCCGCGGACGACCGCGGTGAGCGGATCGTCCACTGCCTGCACGAGCAGCTTGGTCTCTTTGGCGATGTACGTGGTCAGGCCGCGCATCAGTGCGCCGCCCCCGGCCACGGCGATGGGGCGGTTGATGAGGTCTGCGGTCAGCTCCGGAGGGGTCTCTTCGATGGTCGATTTCACGGCACGCACGATGCTCTTGATTGAGCGTGACATGGCTGCACGGATCTCCTGTGAGGTGACAGGCAATTCCCGCGGAAGCCCAGAAAGGAGGTCCCGTCCGCGGACCGGCAATTCCAATTCTTCGTCCATGGCCCATGCGGATCCCAACGCAAGTTTCACCGCCTCCCCCGTCGCCTCGCCGATGAGGAGGTTCTTCTCCTCACGCAGGTACCTGACGATATCCTCGGTGAGCTTGTCCCCGGCGACGCGCAGCGATCGGGAAGCGATCACCCCGCCCATAGAGATGACGGCGACCTCGGTCGTACCGCCGCCGATGTCCACGATGACGTTGGGCACCGCGTCCTGGATGGGGAGCCGCGCACCGACGGCGGCCGCCATGGGTTCCTCGATGAGGTACACCTCGCGTGCGCCGGCGTTGTACGTCGCATCCTGTACGGCGCGACGCTCGACTTCGGTGACGCCCGAGGGGATGCCGACCACGACACGCGGCCGCGGCATGATCGAGAAGGTCTCGTCGTGGACCTTGTCGATGAAATACTTGAGCATCTGCTCTGTGACCTCGAAATCGGAGATGACGCCGTTCACCAGCGGGCGCGTGACCTCGATGTAGCTGGGCGTGCGCCCGATCATCCGCCGCGCGTCGGAGCCGATGGCGAGGATCTTCCCGGTCTTTTTGTTGAGCGCGACAATGCTGGGCTCGTTGATGACGATCCCCTTGTCGCGCACATAGACCAGGGTGTTGGCAGTCCCCAGGTCGATGCCGATGTCCTTTGACCAAAATCCAAGAAGCCTGTTGAACATGGGCGTATTGAACACCCCACACTAGCAAAAAGGGCATCCACATTCAAAGAAATGCGGCTAGTAGGACTGGGCGAACAGCCAGTGCCGGTGGGCGGGGTCCCCGCACTTCACGCAGGTCCCCTCGACGCGCTCGTCCCTGCGGTCCAATTCGAGGACGCGCGGCGTGGTCTTCGTCTCGTTCTTGATCTCCGCCTCGCAGGTCGGATCCTCGCACCACAATGCGCGCAGGAAGGTCTTCCGGCCATCCAATACCTTCGTGAATTCCTTCCAGGACGCCACATCGACGGTCAGTTCGCGTTTGAGCTCTTCGGACCGCTCCAGGAGCGATGACTGGATGCCGGAGAGCAATGTTTCCACCATGCCGGTCAGTTCCGCCTCGGCGACCGTGCCCTTCTCGAAAGTGTCGCGGCGCACCCAGGTCGCCGTCTTCGCTTCGGCCTCCCTGCCGCCGATCTCCAATCGCACCGGGACGCCCTTGAGCTCCCACTCGTTGATCCGGTACCCCATCGAGTGGTTCATGTCCTCGTCAAGGACCGCGCGCACGCCCGCATGCTGCAGATGATCGGTCAGTGTCCGAGCGTACGCGATGGCGGACTGCGCCTTGGCCTCGTCCTTGCCGCCGACCGCGAGCACCACGACCTGCTGGGGCGCGACCCGAGGCGGGAGCACGAGACCGGCATCGTCGCCGTGCGAGAGGACAAGCCCGCCAATGGCGCGGGTCGACAATCCCCAGCTCGTCTGGTGCGTGATGGTCGATTTGCCGGCATCGTCGAGGTAGGTGATGTCGAATGCCTTCGCGAAATGCGTGCCGAGGTAGTGCGAGGTCGCGGCTTGCAGCGCCTTGCCGTCGGGCAGCACGATCTCCACGGAGTAGGTGCGCTCGGCGCCGGCGAACTTCTCGCTTGAGCTCTTCAAGCCGACGTAAGGTGAAATAGCGAACTGCTCCTCGTAGAACCGGCGGTACCACTCCAATGCCCGCAGTACCATCGCCATAGCGTCATCCTCGTCCGCATGCACGGTGTGCCCCTCCTGCCAGAGGAACTCCGAGGTCCGCAGGAACGGGTACGTGCGCTTCTCCCATCGCACGACGTTGCACCATTGATTGATCTTCAGCGGCAGGTCCCGCCATGACTGCACCCATTTGCCAAACGTCGCGTACATGATGGTCTCGGAGGTGGGACGGATCGCCAGCGGCTCGGCGAGCTCCTCTCCGCCCGCATGGGTGACCACCGCGAGCTCCGGTGAGAATCCGGCGACGTGCTCCTTCTCTTTCTGCAACAGGTGCATAGGGATGAACACGGGGAAATAGGCGTTTTGCACGCCGTCGGCCTTGAACCATGCATTCAGGACTTTCTGCGTATGCTCCCAAAGCGCGTAGCCGTGCGGCTTGATGATCATGCAGCCTTTGATCTCGGAATATTCGGCAAGTCCCGCACGAAGCACGACGTCGTTGTACCACTCGGCGATGTTCTCGCTCTTCTTCGTGAGTGCCCGCTTTTCGAAGGTGACCGGTGCCATATCAGAAGAATCGTACGATATCCCGTGCCGTCACCGCAACCATGAGCAGCACCAGAATGAGGAATCCGGCGGCGTTGATCGCGTATTCCGTCGACCGCGCGAGCGCGCGACCGCGTAACCGCTCGGCGATCAAGAGCAGCAGCCGGCCGCCATCCAGGGCCGGGAACGGGATGATGTTGAGCACGGCAAGATTCACGCTGATCATGGCGATGAACTGCAGGAAGTAGTTGAACCCGACCTTCGCCGCCTGTCCGGTGAGCGCGGCGATGCCAATGGGGCCGGAAACGCCGGCATCCAACGTGCCGTCCGTGAAGAGCGTAGCAATGATCTGCCAGTAGCCGTTCAGGATGGACGCGAAGAGTCGTCCGGCATCAACTGCGCCGCGCCAGATCGCTTCGTGCCACGGATAGCTCACCACGCCCGTCAGCGCGAGTGAGATGCCGATAGGACCCTCGCCGGGTCCGCCCGGCTTCCGGAGCGTGAGCGGAACGTCGATCTGCTCGCT
This sequence comes from Minisyncoccota bacterium, assembly GCA_035583445.1. GTDB lineage: Bacteria > Patescibacteriota > Minisyncoccia > 2-02-FULL-40-12 > GWA2-44-9 > JAGOPO01. The sequence goes on along the minus strand of DATEYD010000160.1, from coordinate 22,498 downwards.
GCCTCGCCGGATCACCAGCACCACGGGCTCTCCGACGTTCTCGTAGGCGACAGTCTGCACATCCTCGGGTCCCGCGACCGGCACGAGCACGCCCGATTCACGGAAACCGACGATAGCATCCAACGGCTTGAGTCCGCCCGTCTCGGCGGGGCTGTCTGGCACGACCTGGAGGATCTGTACGTACGCATCACGCGCACGCGATGCGGTCGGTTCGTCGAAGATGCCGATCCGCAGCCCCAGGAAGTTCACCAGCATCAGGAGCACCGCCGCGAAGACGAAATTCATCACCACGCCCGCCACGATGACGCCGACGCGCTGCCAGAACGTTCCGTGCCCGAAGCTCCCCGGCGCCTCCGTGTGGCCGCCGTCCTCACCGAAGATGCGTACGAAGCCGCCGAACGGGATGGCATTGATGCTGTAGCGCGTGCCGTTGTATTGCGTTGACCAGAGCCGCGGGGGGAACCCGAAGCCGAACTCGTCCACGCGCATGCCCGCGCGTTTGGCCGCCCAGAAATGGCCGAACTCATGCACGAACACGAGGACCGAGATTGCAAGGATGACGATGATCGCGGTCATCATGTACTACACGCTCATGAGTTCCTTCTCCTTCTTCGAGGCGACGTCCTCGAGCTTGCCGTTGTATTCGTCCATGACCTTCTGGAGCGCATCCTTCGCCTTGTGCAGGTCATCCTCACGCGCGGTCTTCTCTTTGACCTCATGCTGGACCTTTTTGAGGATGTCTTCGCGGATATGCCGGGTGCGGATGCGGGCTTCCTCGATCCTCGAACCCATGAGCTTCAAGTATTCGGTGCGGCGCTCTTCGGTCAGCGGCGGGATGGTCAATCGCACCGACGTTCCATCGACGACCGGCGCCAGCTGCAAGGACGATTCGCGGATCGCTTTCTCGATGTTGGGCAATACCTGCTTGTCCCAGGGTTGGATGAGCAGTTCGCGCGGTGTCGGGGTCGTGATGGCGGCGACTTCCTTGATGCGCAGCGGCGTTCCCAGGTAATCCACCTGGATGTCGGAGACCATGTCCGGGTTCGCCCGTCCGGTTCGGATGGCGCCGACTTCCGACTTCGTCCACTCCACAATCGCATCAAAATCCTTGCGGCGCTCTTTGATGAGGTCCTGATACATACGCTCTGATCATACGATATTTCGACAAAAAAGAAAGCCCGCCCCCGAAGGGACGGACAGGGATCTCAGTGGATCCCGCTCTTCTCGTCGGCCATGTCAGCCAGCCCGCCGAGCCTGGGGAACAGCCACTCCTCGGCCAGGATGCGCGGGACGGAGACCGAATCGATGCGTTCGAGCTCGTCCTTGTCCTTCACGAGCGTGAGGCGGTGCGGGATCCCGAGGATGTGGTACTGGAGATGAAGATGCGTCAGCATCCGTATCGCTATCGGGTGGTCGCGCGGAATGCCGTTCACGGTCACCCAGTCATCGTCCAGCGACAGGTGGAACCGCGCGACATTGGTCTCACGGCCGATGCGCATGGCAACGACCCGATCGGGCATAGGACCTCCTGAGCCTGGTATATACCGTCAGAAGGATATCGTCAATCGAGCTCCAAGAAGAAGCGCTCGAGCGCGAGGCGACGGTTGATGCCGATCTCGGTGAACGCCTCGGAGAGTTCCAGGAGCCCTTTGGCGACCGGCGCGAGGTTCGGCTTCGTCGCAAGCCGGGCATGCACGAATCCCAGCCACCACGACACGATGTCCTCGGCATCCGGTGACACGGCGACGGTCTTCGCGATCGCGAACTGCTCGGTCACGCCGCCTGTGAGCGCTTTTTCGAGGGATGCGATCGCCGTGGCAGCGGTCACCAGTTTCTTCTCGGTCACCAATCGTACCGCTACCCCGGGGCGGCCTGCAGCGATGGTCGCCACCAAGGCGCGGTCGTCGGCATCAAGTGTGTAGGGGTCGATGACCGTCCTGAGTTCGGCATCGCTGACCGGTCTGAATTCCACGCGCTCGCATCGCGAACTGATCGTCGGCAGGACCGCGCCGGATCGGGATGACACCAGGAGGAAGTGGGCATACGCGGGTGGCTCCTCAAGGACCTTCAGGAGCGTGTTCGCCGCCTCGTCGCCGAGCCGGTCCGCGTCGTCGATCAGCACGACCTTATGTTCTCCCATGGGCCGGAGCACGATCCATGACTTCATCGCCCGGACCGCGTCGATCGGGATGTCGTGGAGCTTCCCGTCCTCATCCCGCTCCGGCGCAAGCCGCAGCAGATCGAACGTGGGACCGCTGCCGACCATCGCGCGGGCGACGTCCTCGGACACCATGCGTTTCCCGATGCCCTCGACGCCCGTGAAGAGGTAGGCGTGGCCAACCCTGCCGTCATCGAGCAGCGCGGCGAAGTACGCTTTCTCCTGCTCATGACCAATGCACGACCATTCCATGGCCCTGTTGTATCAGATGCGTCGACAACCTCCTAGCCCTTCAGGAGGGTCTGGGCGATGCGATCGGCGGCATCGGGATGCACGAACGCCTTGATTCGGTCTGTAGCGTCGGTTGCGGCTGCGGGATCCATGAATCGTTCCACCTGCGCCATGACCAACCCGACCGTGGCGTTGGCACCGTCGACAACGGCTGCGCCGTAGCGCATCATCTCCGCGGCATTCTCCTGTTGGTGGTTGTTGGCGGAACCGAGGAGCGGCACGACAACCATGGGCTTGCCCGCGTATGCGAGTTCCGTGAGCGCGCTCGCGGATGCCCGCGTGATCGCGACATCGCAGGCGCCATATGCGGCGGCGAGTTCCTGCTCGCCGAGGAACGGATAGACGCGATACTGCGCAGCAAGATTGGCGGCATAGGAGTCCTTGCCCTCCTCCATGAATTGCTTGACCGCTTTCTGAACGTCATCGAAATTGCGGTCCCCGCATTGGTGGATGACGTTCCAATCCTTCTGCGCGACCATCTGCACCAGACCGTTGATCACGATGTCGTTGAGCTGCTTCGCTCCCTGCGAACCGCCGATGATGAAGACGGTGCGCTTGACGGGATCGAGATTGAGCGCGGCGTGCGCCGCCGAGCGTTCCACGCAGCAGAGCTCCTTGCGGAAGGGATTGCCGACCAGCATCGTCGGCAGTCCCATGCCCCTGAACATCTCGTCCGCCGCCATGAAGGAGGTGAATACGAGCTGCGAACGCTTCGCGAGGAGCCGATTCGCGAGCCCCGGGACCGAATCGGACTCGTGCAGGAACACCGGGATCATGTAGAACCGGGCAGCGAGCGTCGGGAATGCGCAGGTGTAGCCGCCCTTCGCGAACACGGCGTTCGGCATGAACCAGAAGAGCTTCCAGAGGGATTGCAGGAGCGCGAGCGGGATCTTGAAGACATCCAGCACGTTCCCCGCGCTCGCGTAGCGGCGGAGCTTCGGGGCGATGATGCTCGTATATTTGAATCCCGCCTCCTTCGCGGCGCGCGCGACGAACGGTCCGTCGCCCATGAGTTTCACGGTTACTTTCCGATTCTGCGCCTTTGCCTGTTCCTGTAACGCGCGTGCGACCGCAATGAGCGGGTACACGTGCCCGCCTGAACCTCCCCCGACGAGGAGAATACGAAATGCCATTGTTCTATCATTGTACCATGTGCTACCCTGTGTCCGCACCTGAACAAGGAGCGTACCTGTGCCCCTGAACATCTACCTGGGGACATACTCGTACCTCGTGGATACGTGCCCTCGGAAATCCCGCGTCCGCCTGCTCTTCACCGTGGCGTCTGATCGGGACGCGGCGCAGGCGATCTTCCGACGTTTCATCTGCCGTTGCCTCGACTACCGGGAGCTTCTCGGAATCGAGAACGGGCTCGTGCTGGAGCCGCTGCCCCCGCCCAAGCGGTACACCGCGGACGAGGCCCGTTCGTTCGTCATTCTCCTGCTCCGGTACCATTTCGAGTACGTCGACCCCGCAGGCGAGGCGACGCGCTCGGTCCCCGACCGCGTGGCGAAGCTCGTCGCGTCGCATACGCGCCGGTAGGGGGCCGCGGAAGCGGCCCTGCGCATGCCCTCCCTTCGGGGAGGGCGACCCTTTCCATGGTATAGTTGCAGTGCGTTCTTCCCATAAGGAGGGCATCGTGCCTGGCCCGTCTGCCGAGATCGTTCCTGGCTTCCTCGTCGTCTGGTTTCGGGAAACGAGATCAGAGGACGCTTGCCGGTTTGTCCTGTACAAGCTGACGAGCTACTCCCGGACCATCCATCGCAGCAAGGACCTCCTCGTCTGGCTCGTGCAGGTCGAGAAGGGATGGGAGAAGAAGGAGATCGCGCTGCTCAAGAAGGTCAAGGGTGCTGGCATCCACTGTGTCGCTCCGCTCACCTTGCATCCGCCGGTTCCCGTGCTTCCGCGACCGCGCCGTTCGACCAAGCATCGCACGCACGCGTTTCACAAGCGCTAGCCAGTCGGCCCCTCCTCAGTACTGAGGAGGGCCTTTTTTTGACATAACACTGATATTGATGTATTATATTCCCGGAGGTGTTCGTATGCCGATCGATCGTTCTCAGAATCCAGGGGCATGGTTCCGGGTTCCCGGCCTGACCCTGACCGGCTCGTATTGGTCGGTGAGCTTCTCGGTCAGCTCCGCGTTCGAGGGGCGGCTCCACTGGCTCATCGCCGCCTGGCACTGCTTCGATGTTGTCCTCGACGCTCACGAACGGTACGAGTCCAGCACGGTGCTGACCATCCAGTTCTCGTTGCAGGTCGACCCCCGATACGGCGACGGTGTCTGTGAGGCGCTCCGGAAGGAGAATGTGTCCGACCTACAGCGGATCTACATGGGCATGGGCAACCACCGCCTTCCCCCGCCGCAGCTCCCAGCCCCCTCGATCGAGGAGCGGTTCCCCTCGTCTTCCAAGTTCCGCCTCCAACTCGTCCGCTGACCGCTCGAGCCGGGCTACACGCCTCCTTCCGCACGAAGGAGGCGCTCTTTCTTTTTCGGGCCGCTCGCGAACCCTCCGATCGATCCGTCAGACCGTATGACCCGGTGGCAGGGCACCCGAGGGGCGAACGGATTCCGGTTGAGCACATTACCCACGGCGCGCGCGGCATGGGGTCTCCCGATCGCGCGCGCGACCTGCGCGTAGGTCATCGTCTTCCCCTTCGGGATCCTCGTGACCACGCGATAGACCGCTTTCTGGAACGGCGTCAGGTCGGCCCAGGCGATGATCGACCGTATCGATTGACTCATGGGTATGCCCGCAACCGTCTGAACGAGGTCGTCGGGCTCTCTTCTTACCTCTCTTCTTCCTCTTCGGGAATGGACTGCTGCATCTTCCGGAGGATGAGGTTGCTCGACGTCCGGAGGCCCCAAATGATCAGAGCGCCGAGCACGACAACGGCGAGCAGGACGCCCGAGAAATGCATCGATGCGAGGAACTGGACGACCGGCTTGCCGACGCCGAAGGACCCCCAGAAGAGCACCGACGTCCAGATGAGGGTGCCGGCGAAGTTGTACCATGCGAAGCGTTTCAGGCTGTATTTCAACGAGCCGACGATGATGAGGGTCGGGACCGTCGCGGCATACATCAGCTTGGTGAGGAAGACGATGACGCCGGCAGCACGGTCGCTATGTTTCCGGATGCGGTCGAACAGCGCACGCCGGATCGGCGTGCTGTGCATGAACTTCTCCAGTGGCCACGAGCCCGCGAAGTAGCCGATGCCGTACCAGAAGAATCCGCCCAAAGTGGTGCCGGCGAGGCACGCCACGTACGTCCAGGACGGCTCCAGGATGCCCGCGGCCGACATGACGCCGACCGCGATGAGGGTTCCGGTGCCTTCGAGGATCGTGACGATGACCAGCAGCGGATAGCGGTATTCGCCGATGAACGGCGCGACGCTTTGGAACCACTGGGTGATGCCGTCCATATCGGCCTATTTGAGCAGTTTCAGCATCTCCCGCCAAGGCCGAGTATTCACAACGTCCTTCTTCGCCGCCCATCCGCGGCGCGCCTGCCCGATGCCCCAACGAAGGAACGAGTAGTGGTCGGTGCTGTGCGCATCGCTGTCGACCGCGATCCTCACCCCGGCATCGACCGCTAAACGGATGTGCGCATCCTTGAGGTCAAGGCGGTTCGGGTCCGCATCCACTTCCAGGACCGTCTTCGTGCGCTTCGCCGCGGCGATGACCGTCGCCATGTCCAATCGGATCGGCGCCCGTGTGTTGATCTTCCGTCCGGTCGGATGGCACACGATGTCGGCATGCGGATTCTCCATCGCCGTGATGAGGCGCTGCGTCTGGTCGCGTTCTGACAGATCGAAATGCGAGTGGACCGACACGCCGACCACATCCAGTTGCGCTAAGGTCCGGTCGTCAAGATCGAGACTTCCGTCTTTATGGATGTCGCATTCCGTCCCTTTCAGGATCTTCATCCGTGGGACCTTGGTCTGTACGCGATCGATCTCCGCCCACTGCTTCCGGATGGTCTTCTCGTCGAGCCCTCCGGTCATGGCGAGCGCCTGCGTATGGTCGGTGATCGCGATGTACTCCAGGCCGACCGCCTCGGCGGCCTGCGCCATGCGCAGGATGCTATGCTCGCCGTCCGTCCAATCGGTCTGCACCTGCAGATCGCCCCTGAGGTCCGCGTAGCCGACCAGATCGGGCAGCGCATGCTCCATCGCCGCCTCGATCTCCCCCGCATCGGTTCGCATTTCCGGAGGGATCCAGTCCATGCCCAGTTTCTTGTATACGTCCTCTTCCGTCTTCCCCGCGACCATGGTCTTGCCTTTGAAGAGCCCGAAATCGTCCAGCATGAGCCCCTTCTTCTTCGCGATGGTGCGCAGATGGATGTTGTGGGCCTTGTCGCCGGTCCATGCGATCAGCGCGGCACCGTAGGATTCGGGCGGGAGCACCCAAAGGTCCGCGTCCATTCCGTTCTTCAGCCGCACCAGTGCGTTGTAGGTGCCGTGCTTGTAGACGGACCGCACCTGCGGCAGTTCGACAAACGCGTGCAGGACGCGTTCGGGGTCGTCGGCGATGGCCAACAGGTCCAGGTCCCCGATCGTCTCCTGCATGCGGCGGTACGAACCGACGATCTCCAGCTCCTTGACGCCGTGGATGCCCTCGAGTTTGTCGGTCAGCGTCTTCAGGTACGGCCAGAGCAAACCCGGTAGCTTCCGCTTCCCTGATTCCTTCTTGTATTCCAGCGCACGGATGATGTTCGCCTGCTCCCGTTCACCGATCCCGCGGATCTTTGCGAGATCCCCGCGCCGCGCCGCATGCTCGAGTTGGGCGAGCGTGCGGATCCCGAGCTTACGGAAGAGGAGTTTGAGCGTCTTGGGCCCGATGCCCTCGACCGCCGTGATCCCGGCGATGTCGACGGGAAGCACCTTCTTCATCCGGTCATACTCCGCGATGTGCTTGGTCGTGAGGAATTCCTCGATGCGCTCCGCGATCCCCTCGCCGATGCCGGGAATCTGCTCGAGCCCATCGATGCCATCGCTGCGGTAGACATCCGCGGCATCCTGCCCTGCCGCTTCCAGTGCATCAGCGGCGCGCTCGAATGCGCGCGGCTTGTACGGTACGCCCTTGAGGTCGTAGAGCACCGCGAGTTCTCGCAGGATTGTGGCAATCTTCTCGTTCATATCCCTCCGTCATATGCATTACGCGGCGCGATCAGGTTTCGGTGATACGCCGTGAGGCGCAACTTTCTTCCGAAGGTCGTAGTAAATGCGGGTTTGCGTATACGCGCCAAGAACCGTGAGGATGCCCCCGATGACGAATGCGGTTTGGAAGCCATAATGCGCGACCACGATGCCCGAGAGCGCCGCGGAGCTGGCACCGGAGATGCCGATGGCGATGGATTCGAGCGACCATTCGAAGTTCTCGTGCATCCGGTCGATATGGCGGGTGAAGATCGCATACCAGGGCGGCACGGCAAGCGCCATGCCAACGCCGAAGATTGCCTGGATGAGGTATACGTGGATCGCCTGCGACGCGAAGAGGTAGAGGAAGGGCGTGCATGCGACGAGCGAAGAACCGGCGATCAAAGAATAGAAATCGTCGTACTCGCCGTGGTTGCGGTCGAGCCACCGCGCGACCGGGAGCTGCAGCACCGATTTGACGATCTGGGCGATGGCCGCAGCGAACCCGACCACCTCGACGGTCCCATTCTCGATCTGCTTGGTCACGAACACCGCGAACACCGGCATGAACACGGAGAACCCCCCGTTGATCAGGAAGTCGGACGTGATCAGGGTGCGGATGGTATGGCTGATACGCATGGTCCTTCCAGTATAGCAAAGACCGCCTCGCGGCGGTCCGGGTCATGTGCAAATCGTTACCGCAAGACCGGCATGCCCCATCCCGTAGCTGGATCGTCACCCGGGGGCGCGATGTCCCGCGCGAGCTCGCGCAACACCAGTCGCGTCGCCTCCGCGGGATGCTCGTCGTCAGCCTGCCAGAGGAGCGCCGCCAATCCCGCGACGTGCGGGGCCGCCATCGAGGTGCCGGACAGGATAGAGTAGCTGCCATCGATGAACGTGGATTCCACATTCACCCCGGGGGCCGCGAATTCGACGTCCCCTTCGTCCTGCACGAACGGCTCGGTCGTCGCGTTGGTGCCGCGGGAGGAGAATTCGGTGGGAACTGCATCCTCATCGACCGCACCGACGGACACGACCCGCGGGTCGCGTGCCGGCCAGTCGACTTCCTCTTCATACGGACCGTCGTTGCCCGCGGCTGCGACCACGAGCACCTCGTGCTCCTGGGCGTACCCGATCGACGCGTCGATGAAGGAACTCGCCTCCTCGCCGCCGAATCCGAGGACGATGATCTGGGCGCCCGCATCGACGGCATCGCGCATCGCGACCGCAATGTCATCGGAGAAGCATAGGCCTTCCGCGTTGCATACTTTATATGCCAGAACGGTCGCCGCAGGGACGATCCCGGTCATTCCTTCGTCATCCGGTCCGCCATCGGCGGCAAGAATGCCGGCGACGTGCGTGCCATGGCCGTTCTCATCGGCGCAGAAATCTTCGGTCTTCGATTCGGTGCCTGCATAGTCCACGCATCCGCCGATCCGTTCACTGAGGTCGGGGTGTTCGCGATCGATGCCCGTGTCCAGAACCGCAATCGTCATGCCCTCACCGTTGTCGGTTGATCCGTTCGGAAGCACGGTAACAACGCCCCAGCCTTGCGGAGAGACTGGGGTCGGACTCGGTTCCGGCGTCGTTGCTTCTTCTTGGAGAATACTGAATCGTTTCACCTGCACGGGTTTCATTCCCGCGAGCTTCGCGAGCGTCAGCTGGAAATCGGAAAGGTTAGCGGTGAAACCGTCCTCGAAGACCTGGCGTGCCTGAAACGCGTTCTTCCAGAACGTCTTGGTGTTCTGAAGGAAGTAGCGATCGGGCCCTGTGGATGACTCGGTTGCAGTCGCAGCCGAAAAGGGCATCAACGCGATCGCGGCCGCAAGGAAATACGCGGAATATCTCGTCTTCATGCGTTTTACCGAGTATAGCACTCCGGAGGGAGTTCGTGAAGCCTTAGGCCGCATGCTGGGGCGTGGCATCGAACTGCTGGAGGACCTTGAAGTCATCCTGGAGAGCCGGAAGGCTCGAGCGGTTGTAGATGGCGACCGCGGGGTGGTAGAGCGGGACGATCACGACCGGCCCGTAGGGGGCCTCGGCGTGCAGGACGTTCCCGTGCAGCTTGCTGATGGGTTGGAGGTGATCGGTCAGCCCAAACTTCCCCATGATGTACCCCATGGCATATCGCCCCAGCGTCGCGATCACCTTCGGGCGGATGATATCGATCTGACGGTCGAGGAACGGTCCGTACGCGGCGATCTCCTCCGGAAGCGGATCCCGATTGAACGGCGGGCGATCTTTGACGATGTTCGTGATGTACACGTCCTCCCGTTTGATGCCGGCAGACGTGAGGAGCTCATCGAGGATCTTGCCGGCTGCTCCGGCGAACGGGCGTCCAGTCGCCGCTTCGTTCCGGCCCGGTGCTTCCCCGACGAACATGATGGATGCATGGTGCGATCCCTCTCCGATCACCGGATGCACGTTGTTCTTCACCCGCTCCGCGTACAGCGGCGACGCAGTGAGCGCGAGCACTTCGTCGCGAATCACCCGCAATTGTTCCGTCCGGTCATCGCTCATGTGACTGATTGTACGGACCTACTGCGCCGGCAGCAAGTGCGAGCACCATCCACCACATGATCCGACCCTGCTGGAGCGTCCAGAAGAAATGGTCCCATGTCGCCGCCAGGAGAACGGCGGCGAGCACCGCGAGAATGCCGATGCGGAGGAGCGGCTGGTCGCGATGCGCGTACCATGCGCGTTGGACGACCACAACCACAAACATGATCAATGCAAGCGTGCCGAGCACGCCTGTCTCGGCGTATGCCATGAGATACACGCTGTGTGCCGGTTGGCGCAGATAGTCGGGTATCGACGGATCATACGCGGCTAGCCAGGTGGTGAAATTCCCGATGCCCACGCCGATCCAATTCACCCGTGCGAGCCATGACGCCCCTCCGCCGGAACCGAGCGCATCGCGCGCGAAATCCAACCGCAGGCGTACCGCCTCATCCCCGCTCTGGATGCTCATGCGAGCGACCACCTGCGGTGCATGCATCGCGACAAAGAGCCCGCCGACGATGGTAAGGAGGATCAGTGCAGTCCGCAGACGTGCGCGGATCAATACGATGTTGCGCCAATGCATCGCACGTGATGCATACACCGCACCGACCATGACCGCGGATCCGAGCACCCAGACCGCGGCGACGGTGCGTGCATAGGTAAGGCCGCTCGCCCAGACCAGCAACGCACCCACGATGGCCCATGGCGCATGCGCCCACCGTACCGCGCCCGCGTACCCGTGACGGAGCCACAACCATCCGAACCCCCAGAGCGCGAGGCTCAGGAGTATTGCCAGGACATTGGGATGCGGAAGGGTTCCGTACACCCGGAGCACTTTGTGGAGCGGCGCGTCATAGAACACGGCAACACCCCGCATGAACGGGGTCAGAAGTGTCTCGCCAAGCCATCGCAATCCGAGGTCGTGTTGTACGAGAGACTGTCCCCATGCGATGCCTGCCTGCAGGAATGCGCCGAGCACGAAAGCGAGCACAGATGCGTCGGCCGGGAACCGCCGCCACGCCCAGTGTCGGAGATAAAGGAAGAAGAGCGCGTACTGCACGAGGCGCGCGAGGTGGTACAGCCCGATCTCAGGCGCTGGCGCACGCAGGAGCGACACCGCGCCCGCGGCGACCAAGGGCAGGAGTAGCCAATCAACCCGATCGGGACGGCGGATCCGCCATCCCCCGACGGCGCCGAGCACGAACAGGCCGACCATCAAAAGGTCCGTCCCCCAGAGGGCCATGGCGCGCCATTCGGAGAAGGTCGTATCAGCCTGCCAGAGGATAGCCCGTGTTTGCCACGGGATCGTGAACAGAAAGACGTACCAGAGCAGGCGTTCGATGCGGTGCACCATATTACCGCAGCACTATCTCATACACGCTCCCCGCAGCCAATGCCGCGATGAGCAGGACCACCGCCCATGCCGGGATCCGGATATGGAACTCCGGCGTACGCAGACGGACGCGACGGGAGCGCAGGTAGGCGATCAGGAGGATGGCGTAGATCAGTCCGCTCGCGACCGCGCCTGCCAGACCGATGACATCGATGAAATTCCGAAGACCGGACCAGAAGAACGCGAGCGGCGGGACGACGGTGAAGAGCCACGCCCACCGTGCTGAGATGCCGTAGTCCATGCGATAGGTCTCGTAAAGCGCGGTGCCTAATGCGATGTAGGATGTTGATATCGTAACCATTCCCAACACCGACCCCAAGAGAACGACTATGGAAGGAACCAGCCCGTACAGGCCCGCCAATGCCTCCGGTGACGTGATGTCACCGGAGACACCGACAACGATCGTGGCGAAGAGAAGATAAATGAATGCGACGAACACCATCGCGGCAATGATCGCCGGGCGCATGAGTCTTTCTCGGCCACGGAGCAGCTGCCGTTGAATGGCGATCGCACCGCTCCCGCTGAACGCGAAGAGGAGCACCCCGTACGGCAAGAACCAGTAATCAGGAATGGTACTCATGAAATTACGCACATCGATGTGCGGCAATGCGACGATACTGATCAGAATGACGATCGCGAAATAGAGAGATATCAGAACGATTTCGATGGATGCGAACGTGCGAATCCGTGCGAACCACACGAGTGCCCCTACCAGTGCAAACAAGATGCTGTAGAGCTGTGGATCGACGGCGACGAAATTCGACAGGACGTTGTGGGCGAACTCGCCGAAGACGATGATGAACGCGAGGAGTGCGCCGGTGAGAGCAAGGATGAACGCGAATCCGAATACACATCGTGCCCAACGGCCAAGCCAGATCGTGACGTAGCCGACGAGCTGATGCTCGCCGTTCGTCGCAAGCGTCAGTTCGGCTATTAATAGATGGACGAGCGCCATCACCGCCGCGATGGCCACGAGCCATCCGGTGCCGATGAAGTATCCGGCCTTCGCGAACACGAACGGAATGCCATAGATGCCGACACCGATCATTGTGCCGACCAGCACGGCAGACGCATGAAGGAATTTCCGGTCGCGCAACAATGCCCACATATGTGGGCATTGTACCCCTGGCATCCCGCTTAGGAAGAGGAAAACTATGAGCCGGCTTCCTTCTCGTCGCTCCAGGCTCGATTCGCTTCCATGGGGTGTTCCCTGGCGTAATGGACGCTGCGGTGCATCCGCTTCTCCAGCGACCAGAGCGCGGTCAGCACGACGTACGCGAGCGCGGTCGTCGCGATCGCTTCCTTATAGTATCCCAGTCCCGATGCTATGCCGATCGCAGCCGCGACCCAGAGCGTCGCGGCGGTCGTGGTCCCGGAAACGTGATCGCCGTTGCGCAGGATGGCGCCGGCACCGATGAAACCGATGCCGACGATGATGTTGGCAACGAGGTGGTAGTCATAGCCAATCGTCCCGTTAATAGAAGGGAAGTCGACGAAGAGGAGGACGGAAACCGCCGTGAAGAGCGCCGACCCGAGCGCGACGAGCGTGTGCGTGCGCAATCCTGCGATTTTACCTGCCTTTTCCCGCTCGTATCCGATCACAGCCCCTAGAAGGGTTGCCACCGTCAGTCGGAACAGGATCGTCAGGTCAAATGGGGAGATCGTACCGGCGAATGCATCCGTAAGAAATTGCATGTCGGCGACTGTACACCCGACCCCCGATGAATGCAAGCGATCAGCGTCGCTTCTTGCTGAACCGGAATCCATGTTCGCCGGCGAGCCGTGCACGAGCGGATGCTTCCGCTTTTTTCTTCGTCGTGCTCGAACCAACGACCTCGTTGCGATCGAGATTGATGATCTTCCAGGGTTTCTTTCCGGTTCGTTTCACGATTTTGTACGGCATGATGAAAATCAGTATGACATATCTTCATTTGGATGAAAATGATGAGCGATTTTTTGTCGCGAGTAAATAATTATCAACAGTTTGTATGGTAACAAATTTTCGGAGTGATAAAACGAATATATGAAGAAGAAATCTTACGGGAAGGAACTCATCCTGGATTTGCATGATTGCGATCCGAAGAAGTTCACACGAAAGACATTACGTCGATACTTTCGTGAGTTATGCGATTTGATCGACATGCGACGTGCTGATCTGCATTTCTGGGATGATGTGGGTGTGCCGAAGGCCGAACGGCAAACGTTACCTCATTTGGTGGGAACATCAGCAATCCAGTTCATCATGACGAGCAACGTCACGATCCATACCTTGGATTTATTAAAGGCTGTCTATTTGAACATCTTTTCCTGTAAGGATTTCGACCCAAAGGTCGCCGCGGCATTCTCGCGGAAATTCTTCAAAGGTAAGATCGTCACTCGGGCGGTCATTGTGCGCAAATGAAGGCATATACTCAGTCGCTTTTCATCCCGAAAAGCGCATTGCCCCAGCCCGGGCTTGGAGGGCTCCGAGAAGCATATCAATCCTATCTGCAGGACCTTTTGCCGTATCAGCATCGCGCGGTCCGTTTCGTGATCACACGAACGACCGAGCAGGGATACGACTGCGAGGTCGACTTACTCGTCCCCGACGACAATGAGCAGCTACCGCTGTACTTCCGGAACAGCGATACGATTTTCGAATTTCGGAAGCGCACCGCCGAGCGTACCAATCGCTTCACGGCGGTTATGTTGATCCCGACCGGCATTGGCGCAGAGATTGGTGGCCACTGTGGTGATGGCAATGCACCGGCGCGCTTACTTGCATCCTCGTGTGACACGCTCGTCACCCACCCCAACGTGGTGAACGCGTCGGACATCAATGAGATGACCGAGAATGCGTTGTACGTGGAAGGCAGCCTTGTCACGCGGTTCATGACTGGAAGCGTCGGGCTCCAGGAGGTGCGCGCCAATCGACTCTTGATGTTGATGGACCAGCACCAAGAGCAGTACTTCAACGACGAGGTCATCAACGCGGTCTCATCCGCGCGTATCTCGCTCGGTCTCGACTGCGATGTGCACACCATTCAGAATCCTGCTGACGCGGTTTCCCTGTATGCGAAATCAGGGAGAGCAGTCGGTGAGGTCCGTGGCATCGAACGGTTGCTCGACACGGTCGAGCATACGAAGGGTGACTACGATGCGGTCGCGCTGTCCACGCTCGTGCAGGTTCCCGAACAGTACCATGAGACCTACTTCCACGCGGACGACATGGTCAATCCATGGGGCGGCATCGAAGCAATCCTGACCCACAGCGTCGCTGAGGCGTTCAAGATCCCGTGCGCCCATTCCCCGCTTCCCGTCGCCGGATCCCTCGTCGATTTCGAGCCAGGCGTGGTGGATCCGCGCAAAGCTCCGGAAACAGCCTCCGTGGTCTATCTCCACTGCATCCTGAAAGGACTGCACCATGCACCGCGCATCGTTCCACCCGCTCAAGGTCTCTCGGTCGAAGACATCTCCTGTCTTGTGATTCCCGATGGGTGCGTCGGCTTGCCGACGCTCGCGGCGATTGAGAACGGCATTCCCGTCATCGCGGTACGCGAGAATCGGAACATGATGCAAAACAATTTGTCGTCGTACCCGTTCCGCTCCGACAAGCTTTTCGTCGTCGACAACTATCTCGAAGCTGCCGGCGTCATGGCGGCATTGCGTGCCGGTGTCTCACCGCATACCGTTCGCCGACCGCTCGCATACACCCGGCACATCTAGCAAACAAAAGCGGCTCCCGCAGGAGCCACTTTTGCTATTTCTTCCGTTTCGCTGGTTTCTGTAGTGCAACGTCCAGAACATCGGGGATGGTCTTGGCGACGATGAATTTTAATTTCGATTTCGCTTCTTTCGGCATGTCGATCAGGTCGCGTTTGTTGTCTGCCGGGATGATGACGGTGCGGATGCCAGCTCGTAACGCAGCGAGTGCTTTGTCCTTCAAACCGCCGATCTCCATGACCTTCCCGCGTAACGTCACCTCGCCGGTCATCGCAACGTCATGCCGCACTGGGCGGCCGGTCAGGAGCGAGATGAGCGCCGTGGTCATGGCGATGCCTGCCGAAGGCCCGTCCTTCTTCACCGCGCCCGAGGGAACGTGGATGTGCAGGTCCTCCTTGCCGCTGTCGAAGGTCGTCCCCTGACGCGCGGCGAATGTGCGGGCATAAGAGACCGCGGCATGAGCGGACTCACGCATCACGTCTCCCAGGGAGCCGGTCAGGATAAGCTTGCCCTTGCCGGGCATGCGACTGACTTCGATGGGGAATGTCTCGCCGCCGACCGGGGTCCAGGCAAGTCCGGTGGCCACCCCTACCTGGTCGCTCGCCTCGCCGACCTGCGACAAGAATTTCTGCGGTCCGAGGAATGACTCCAGGTCACGGGCAGAAATCGCAAATCGCGCGTTCGGTTTGCCCTGCTCTACCAAGCGCCGGGTCACCTTGCGAAGCACCGTGCCCAAAAGGCGCGCGAGCTCGCGGACACCTGCCTCGCGTGTCCAGCCGCCGATGAGGCGCATCGAGACGGCATCATGCATCGTCACCTGATTCTTCTTCAAGCCGTGGTCCGTCAGTGCCCGCGGCATGAGGAATCCTTTCGCGATCTTCAGTTTCTCCTCTGCGGTGTACCCGGGGAATTCGATGATCTCCAGGCGGTCGCGAAGCGCATACGGAACACCGTCCAGCGAGTTCGCGGTCGCGATGAACAGCACATCGGACAGATCCAGCGGGACCTCCAGGTAGTGATCCGAGAATACGTGGTTCTGCTGCGGGTCAAGCGCCTCAAGGAGAGCCGCGGACGGATCACCGCGGAAATCCATGCCGAGCTTATCGATCTCATCCAAAAGGAAGACCGGGTTTTTCACCTTCGCCTGGTGGATACCCTGCACGATGCGGCCGGGCATCGCACCGACATAGGTGCGGCGATGGCCCCGGATCTCCGCTTCGTCACGCATGCCTCCCAGGGAGACGCGCGTGAATTTCCGGCCCAGCGCACGGGCGATCGACTGACCGATGGAGGTCTTGCCGGTCCCCGGAGGCCCGGCAAAACACAGGATGGGACCTTTGAGTCTCCCGACCTGCTTCTTCACCGCGAGGTATTCGACAATACGGTCTTTGACCTTCTCCAAACCTGCATGATCCTCGTCGAGGATCTTCTTCGCTCGCTTGAGGTCGATCGCATCGGTCGTGGAGACGTTCCAGGGGATCTCGGTCAGCCAGTCCAGATAGGTGCGGATGTACGACGTCTCGGGACTCATCGGCGGCATCTTCACGAGTCGGCCGTACTCCTTGAACGCCTTCTCACGGACCGAGTCAGGCATGTTCGCCGCCTCGATCTTGATCTTGATCTCGTCCATCTCGGCCTTCTCGTCATCGACGCCGAGTTCCTTCTCGATGCTCTTGAGCTGCTCGCGCAGGAAGAATTCCTTCTGCATCCGACCGATCTTCTTCTTCGTCTCCTTCGCGAGGCTCTTCTCCGCCTCCACGACCTCCATCTCGCGGGACAGATGGGTATTCAAACGGCGCAGCGCTTCCGGGTGCTCGCGAGTCTCGAGCACGTCCTGTTGCTGCTGGATATCGAGGTTGAGGTTCGCTGCTACCAGACCGATCACCTGCTCAGGGTCGCGCAGCTGGGTCATAAGGTAGACGACCTCGGGGAGAATGGCCGGGAAGGAGCGGACCTGTGCGATCTCGCGGAACTGCTCGACGACATGGCGCAGGAGCGCGGAGTTCTCCGACGTCTCCATGGACTCCGTCGAGACGATCGGCTCGACCGCGACCGCAAGGTGCGGCGTGAAGCCCGCGTACTCGGTGATCTGTGCGCGGCCGATGCCTTCGACGTCGATCTTCGCGGATCCGTCGGGCAGACGGAACGCGGAGATGATGCGGCCGACGGTACCGACCGAGAACAGATCGTTCTCGGAGATCTCGTCCTCGAGGTTCTTCTGGGTCACGAACAGCGCAAGACGGTCGCCGGTAAGCGCCTGGTCCATCGCGGCGATGCTCTTGGGCCGCTGGACGATGAGAGGAATGACCACCTTCGGGAACAGCACCGTGTTCTTGAGCGCGATCAGGGGGAGGTGCCGGGGAATGGTGATATGGGAATGGTGGAGCTCAGACATGGCATGAGCGTACCAAAAATTGGCACTCTATACAAGGGACTGCTATCACAGGGTGAACGATTGCCCGGGATCGGGCACGATCGCGTCGATGCCCAGCTCTTCCCGTGCACGCGCGGCGAGCGCATCCGCGGACTCGCGCTCCCCTTGCACCACGAAGCATTTCTTCAATGAATCCCCCTTGTTGGCGTGCGTGAGGTACTCGATGAGCCCGTCCTGGTCGGCATGGGCAGAGTAGGCACCGATGGAATGCACGTGGCACCGGATCGGGATCGTCTCCCCGAACATGGTCACCTCGGTCGCCTTGTCTCGGATGCGCCGGCCCAGCGACCCCTCGACCTGATAGCCCACGAAGAGGATGGATGACTTCGGGTCAGAGAGATACCTCCGCTCGTGGTGCAGGATGCGCCCGCCTTGACTCATGCCCGAGCCGGCGATAATGATCTTCGGCGCGGGAACGTCGTTGATGCGTTTCGATTCTTCGACGGTCGGCGTGAACGTCAGCCAGGGGAATTGGAACAGTCCGCGGTTGTCGCGCAGGATCTTGATCGCACGTTCATTGAAATACCGGGAGTAGCGCCCATATGCCTCGGTAATGCGGATCGCGAGCGGCGAATCTACGAATACCGGCATTTTCTTCGGCAGATCCCCCGCCTCGAAGAGCGCGTCGATCTCCAAGAGGAGCTCTTGCGTGCGCTCGATCGCGAACGACGGGATCATGAGCACCCCTCCCCGTGCAGCTGTTTCCTTGACCACGCCGAGCAGCATCTCACGACGCTGGCTGCGTGCCTCGTGGTGCCGGCTCCCGTATGCGGATTCCACAAGCGTGTAGTCGACACCCTCGACGAATTCGATGTTCTTCAGGAGCAACGACGGCGGATTGCCGATGTCGCCCGGGAACGCGATGCGCTTCGTCGTGCCGTCATCATCCTGCACCGTGAATTCCCATGCCGTCGATCCCAGAATATGCGCTGAATCGCGACCGATGACGCTGACCCGGTCATTGAGCTTCACCACTTTCCCGTACGGTAGCGGCTTGAGCAACGAAATCGCCTGCTCCATGTCTTTCTCATCGAACAAAGGCTCGCGGTTCATGTCTCTGGCGTCCTCGGTCGTGCGGTGCAACGTATCAGGCAACGCCGCCTCGATGAGGCCGGCGGTCGGTTCTGAGGTATAGATCGGCGCTGAGAAGCCCTCCTTGCAAAGCTTGGGTATCCTGCCCATGTGGTCGGCGTGGCTGTGGGTGATGAAGAGCGCATCCGCAGTTGGGGGGCCGTACGGGAACGGTTCGTAGTTCAACTCCTCGTTGAACCGCGATCCTTGGACCAGGCCGCAGTCGATCAACAGGCGCAGACCACCGGCTTCGAGGAGATAGTGCGCCCCAGTCACATGCTTTGCACCACCATAGAATGTCAGTTGCATGGAAGTTAGACCCCTAACGTTACCGCAACCACATACGCAATGATCGAAAAGACCGCAATGGGCGGCAGTGCCGCCATGGGCATTGCGCGCCGTTGATGTACGAACAACCACTGCATGATCGAAAGACCGATCAGCGCACCGCCAACGACGAAGAAGGCCGCGTTCAGAGATGTGGCAACGGATGATGCCGCAAGCACGAGCGGGAGCCCGACATCCCCCGACCCCAGTACCATGACCGATCGCTCGGTGAGGGCATCCGCGACCGGCTTCTTGAACGTTCGCAGATGGGAGGGGATCAGGAAGCCGAAGATGAAGCCTGATTCCAGCATCCGGCCGGCGAGCGCCACCATGTGTCGCGTCCGGTAGACGGAAATGATGTCGTAGACCGAAAGAAACGCGAGGAGGCACACCGCCCACAACGGGGTGAGCGCCAGTCCTAGGAGCCCGGAGATCCCTGCAATACCCACCGCCACCCCGAGGTCATGTGGTAATACCCGCGGTCGGAACCGGGTAGCGAATGTCACGATGCCGGCAGCCAGAATGTCCAGCGGCCACGGAAGCCATGCACCGAAGATGAACATGCCGCCCGCAAACACGGCGAGAGTGAGGAGGATCCCCAGGGAAAGACGCGATGCACGGCCGAACCGCAACATCAAGAACGTCATCAGCACGAACACGCCAACGAAGATGAACAGATCCGTGACGGTGAACTGCGGCACGCTCACCGGGATCTGGGCGATCGAAATGCGCTCGGATGCCGCGAGAACACCAAGCACGAGCGTCAGCGCATAGAGGCAGACAGCGAATGCAAACGTTCTCATCTCACCATTATTGTACCAGATTCATCCGGTTCGTCCGCATTCGCGTACGCGAAGATCCCGATGTTCGCGAAGGTGTATGAGAAATAGCTGCCCAGCGCGACTGGACCGACGCTGTCGAACTCGGGCACTGTGCGCCCCGGTAAGGTCGCGGCGACGACGCGGATCGGCAGGGTCCCCTCGTTCTTGAACCGGACCGTGTCCCCGGCGCGGATACGGAGGTTCGTCGGGCTGAACACACCGAAACGGTACGAGACGGTGTAGACGCGGGCCGGTCGCTCGGTTTCTGCGGGGGTCTCGGTCGGGACGATCGGCTCGATGCTGCCCAAGAACTGCACCGACACGATCAGGAGGGTCAGAACGACGACGATGAGCGCCCACAAGTGCGGCCGTCCGAGAGGCCGGGGTTGCGATGAGCGGGTCGAGATGAGTGTCGCAAACAAGTCGTTCGTCATACGAGCGCGATGATTGTACCGTATTCAGGAGCGTTTTGAAAAGGAGACGCGCCTCATGAGGAGGCGCGCAGGGAGCGGATGATGTCGGTGACTGCGGCGAGGTCCTTGTCCCGGTTCGAGGGCGGCAGGTAGCAGACACGGATGCGTATCGGGCCGCTCCCGCCCATGAACTCCACCCAGTCGTTGCCCCAGGTCAGCCGGGGACGCCCGTTGTGCTGGCCGTTCTCGTGCTCGCGCCGGGCATCGGCGATGAAGTCTTCGTCGTGCGTGACGATGACGTAGGTCCGATGTCCCCGCAGCTTCCTGAACACGTGGTTGATCACATACAGGAAATCGAGGATGACCTGCAGATCGGACTGCCAGGTGAAGATGAGCCACCCCGGCTTGCTGACCAGCGAGATCCCGGGACCAAAACGGTGTTTGCAGAAGTGGGTTGCGCTGCTGGTGCATCCGTGATGGCATTTGCGGATGTCCGGCATGTTCGCATCGAAGTAGACGACGACGCTCGGTCCGGTCTTCGGCCGCACAGCACCTCCTAGGTACCGGAATGAATATAAAGAAAATGCCCGCCCTTGTCTAGGGGGCGGGCCGGCTCAGAGGTCGAGTGCGATCGGCTCCTTGCCTCGGGCGAACACGTAGTGCGGGATCCGATCGGCTCGCGACAGCGACCCCCACCAGGAGTACTCCTGTCGCAGATGATCCTCCACGGCCAGGAACTGCTGGCGCACCTCATCGTTGACGCCCCACTTGGTGCGCTGCCAGTTACAGTACTCCGCCTGCTTCAGCGTGGACGTCATCTGGTATCGCACAAGGTTGCCCATGGCCATGGGGTACTCCATGAGCTCTTCGGGTACCTTGGCCGCGCACATCGCCATGTACAGGTCCTCGTTGATGCTGAGGATCTGTTCGAAGACCCGGTGCAACTCGGGCGGGGCCGGCTTCGGGTAGCGGTAGAAGCCCGCGAGCGGCGTCACACGACTGCGCTTGTGCACGCTGAGGCTCTGTCGCTGCGCGTCGCGCCACCCTCGGAACGACATGTGCGCCTGCGTGATGATCGTCGCCAAACGGAACTCGTCGGGCAACTGATCATGATCGCTCCGCGGCAGCTTGGAGAGCTTGTCGATGTACTCGCCCATGGTCCGGGCATTCGCCGCCAGAGCGATCCGACGGTCGACGACGCTCACCGGGTCCGCTTCGAACCGCGGGGCACCCAGGGGGGTGAGGTACTCCCACGTTCTCTCCTCCCATGGCGTCGGTTGGTAGTGCCGCAGGAAGTAGGAGTGGCCTGCGCGCTCGGCCTCGGCGACGATGAACTCGGCGAGTGCGATGTTCTCCGGTGTGCCGTCGAGGTAGAGGTTCTTGATGAGCGACCCCATCGCCTCGCCGGACACGCCGATGCCGAGCTGGGTGAGTGTCGCGCACGGCAGAAGGTTACCCAGCACATCGCAGGACTCACCGATGACGCCCGCCCTCAGGTCGGCATCGTTCGGGACTGATGTGCGGTAGAGCCGCCGGAGGAACTCCGGGAACGGACCGTCGAACTGGTTCCCGATGAGCCGGCGGTACTCAGCCACCGATGTCTCGATGCACTCGTCGGCCATCCGGGCGATCGTGCCGTCCAGGAGGCCGAGGATGTTCCCGATCGGAAGTTGCGTCTTCCCCGAGAAGTCCACGTAGCGCGTGGACAGCTCGATGAATCCGGTCCCCGGCCAGGTCCACTCCACCGTCTTGGCGAAGAGGATCGAGACGTCCTCGGCGCACAGCCGAAGCATCGTCGGCCGCGCGATGGAGTTGTGTCCGTACTGGTCCAGGAACCGGTTCTTGAAGTCCGTGATCCGGTCCGATTCGGCGATTGCCCGCCAGTAGTCGGCGTCCGCCGCTTTGCGTACGAAGTCCTCGAACAGCTCCTGGTATGCGCGATCGTACTCGCAGATCGCGTCCAGGGCCGTGAGCCTCTTTGCCCGGAACATCTTCTGGAGCGTCTCCCAGGATGCGGAAGTGTCCAGGCCGGCGACGTCCATCGCGTTCGCGAACATCAGGACCGGGAGCATGTTGTCCACGAAGTGACCGCGCAGACCACGTGGGTTCTTCAATCTCGAGTACATCGCCAGAAGCGTGGCAGCAACGGACTCCGGCAGCCCGGACATGAAGAAGACCTTCCGGTCGACGTTCGAGAAGAACGGTCTGAGCGCCCGACGTTCACGTTCGGTGAACGAGTATTCCAGTGGA
>DATEYD010000159.1:0-1913 GCA_035583445.1 Minisyncoccota bacterium | reverse complement strand
CTGGTCGTATGAGCCAGAACCGTCAACTGCTACATCGAGGTAGTGTTGCGAGGTCAATGCGATGACCGCTATTGGCGGAAGCTTCTCGATAGGCATCGTGGCAGTTACGTCCGCTGATGCCGTGCCAGTCTGTCCGTCACTGTCAGTCACAGTCAGGACAATCGTGTAGGCACCTTCGAGAGCGTACGTGTGTGTCGCTGTCTTTCCGGACCCGGTCATACCGTCGCCCCATGCCCAGTCGTAGGCCGCGATCGGTCCATAGTTGTCCGTTGAGCCGGATGCGTCAACGCTAACGACCATGTAGACTATGTCCCACGTGAACATCGCGACTGGCGGAATGAGCTGGTGCATGACCGTCACGGTCTGCGAAGCGGTCCCTGTCATTCCAGAGTTGTCAGTCACCGTCAGCGTGATCAGGTAGTCCCCGTCCATGGCGTATGAGTGCGAAGCCGTCGGGCCCGTCGCGCTGCCTCCGTCTCCAAAGGTCCATGCGTATGACTCTATGGTTCCGTCTGGGTCGTACGATCCAGCGCTGTCCACCGCGACATCAAGGTATGAGACTGTCGCAGTCATCATGGCGATCGGTGCCTTCGGCAGGACCGGCATCTTCGCCTCGACGTCCATCACCGCCGTACCCGACTCGCCATCGCTGTCCGTCACCGTCAGAACGATCGTGTACCAGCCCTCGGCTGAGTAGGTGTGTGTCGCCATCATGCCTGAGCCGGTCATGCCGTCGCCCCATGCCCAGTCGTAGGCCGCGATCGGTCCATAGTTGTCGGTCGAACCAGAGGCGTCAACGCTGACATCCATCCAGTTCATCTCGGCCGTGAAGCTCGCGACTGGTGGTAGGTGCTCGTGAGCGACCGTCACGTCCGTTGATGCGGATCCGCTGAGGCTTTCGTCGTCTGTCACGAGCAGTGTGATCGTGTATGTCCCGTCCATCGCGTAGGAGTGGGAAGCGTCGACTCCCGTCGCCTTGCCTCCGTCGCCGAAGTCCCATTCATATGACACTATCGAGCCGTCTGCGTCGGA
Source organism: Minisyncoccota bacterium (assembly GCA_035583445.1). Classification (GTDB taxonomy): domain Bacteria; phylum Patescibacteriota; class Minisyncoccia; order 2-02-FULL-40-12; family GWA2-44-9; genus JAGOPO01. The sequence continues at coordinate 881 of DATEYD010000159.1, read as the reverse complement.
TGAGAGACTCCCGCTGACAACTACGTCCAGGTAGTTGATGGATACAATGGTGATCACTGCCACCGGTGGGGCAGCCATGTCGAACATGTCCTCGACGGTACATGTCGAACCCTTAGGGCCATTCGGCGTCACGGTAATGGAGTAGACATGGCCTGACGCCATGAGGGCTCCACTGGTGTTCACCGTGCCGCTTGGGTACGCTTCGTACGCCGCGAATCTGATCCGCTGGTGCATGATCTCGTCCAAGCCGCCATTGGTGCTGTCGTATACGTCCACCACAAGCGACCTAAGCCCGCTGTTAACGATATATCCATTCCAGATGCCCAGACCGGGCGGCGTATACTCCCACGTCACAGCGTTTGACCTGGGTCCCCCGTCACCTTTCATGACCAGGTGTGTGTCGGCCAAAGCCAACGGGACCGCAGCGACGAGCACCATGACGGCGCACATGAAAATAGCTGCTACGATTTTCTTTATCAACTGCTTCTCCTCCCTCAGGATCGCCCGGCTTTCAACACGAAGGGTAGATAAAAAATCATATGACTCCCCCCGGGGGTCTCCCCCTCGCCCAACTGCCGGACATAGCTAACTTTCTAATCCTACATTGTGGGCATTCTACTAATATGTTTCTAGCTACTGACTCTGCTGACTTGCCGCTTATGGGTCGTTCTTCGGCGTGCATTGTCGGCTTCGCGGCTATTGCACATTCGTGTTCATCTTCCGGCCGCGCGAGAACCGCTTTCCGGATCAGCGGGTTGATGGTTTGGACCTCGTGAGTCTCGGCATAGAGGGCCTCGAAGATCAGAGACTCAGGAGTCTCTCTCCAATCTAGGGATTGCCCAATATGTGCGGTGGTCTAGTCCTTCACGTCCAAGAGACGA
>DATEYD010000158.1:0-3708 GCA_035583445.1 Minisyncoccota bacterium | reverse complement strand
TGGTGTCGCAGCGCTGAACATCCCCGGCTATCCAATGGTAGACAACAAGACGGACGGCGCGACCTACTCGGGCCAGACTTACTGGGTCAACCTCACTCTTGAGCCAGAAGTCAACACAGAGGATGCGACCATATATGGGACAGTTGTCGACATCGACTCCGGCCTGCCCATCCAGGATGTATTCGTCTCCATTAGGACGTGGAACGAGTCCTCGGAGCAGGACGACAGCAACTACACTTGGACCGACTCGAACGGACAGTACTTCATGAACATAACGAGTGGACAGGGCGAGATCACGATGACCAAGCCTGGATACACAGTGTACAGGCAGGATAATCTGTACATCTCGCCGGGCGACAACTTCGTAGACGGAGCCCTGCGGGTCACGACGGCGACCGTCATGGGGAATGTGACTGACGGTAGTACCAGCCTGCCGATATCGTCCGCGCGCGTCTTCCTCTACGACTCGACATTCACGACGATGAATATGGCCGTCACCAACGCGTCCGGCGCGTATGTGCTCGATGCGTTCGACGGCACCGACCTACTGCTAGGCGCCCAGGCAGAGGGCTACTCACAGTCGATTATGTATGTTGACATCAATGTCAGCGATGTCCTCTGGGTGGACTTCGAGCTCAGGTCGGTCGATGCGTGGTGCGTGGGTAATGTGACTGACACCATCACGGGCGACCCTCTGCAGAACGTATGGCTCGAGTTCTCATCGGCCGACTTCCATGATGACACGAACACAGACATGTCCGGAGCATACAACATCTCCCTTGTGTCAGGGGACTACACGGTCAACGCCAACGCGCCCGACCACATGAACACGATGATCGACGTCACGATCTCTCCGGGGGAAAACGTGCTCGACATCCAGCTGATGCCCTGGAACATCCCGGAGACTGTTAGGCTCTGGGGTTATGTCAACGACTCCTTGAGCGGCGCCGGGATACCGGGAGCCACTGTGGATATTGGCACGGGCCCGCCCGACTACATGGAGAGGAACCAGACGATGTCCATGGGCGACGGATACTATGAGATGATGGCCCCCCCGATCGAGTTGATCACTCTGGCGCATGCCAACAACCACATGCATTCGGAGGCCAGTGTTAACGCATCTAGTGTGTCCGAGGTGAGGCAGGACTTCCTCCTGGACCAAGATCTCTGGTCGCCTAATGTGACGTATTCTCAGAATCCAATCGAGAATGTGTCGTGGACTAACCCGTCCATGATACACGCAGTCGCCCAGGAGCTTGACATGCGCGAGATGGCGCTGTTCCAGTTCCTGAGCAACGGCTCTGGCAGCGGCTGGACCTACTACTACGCGGTGGAGACTCTGTACAACAGTTTCAACCCGCTGGAGAGCCAGCCGAACAACTTGCCCTACTGGATGGACGGCGACAACTACACCATCGACTACGGATGGGTCGCCATGCCCGGAGGCGGCTGGCTGCAGGGCAGCGCAGGTGACATCTACCTGCAGTACTACAACATATGGTGGGGTCCTGACCAATACAGCGCGTTCCGTGCGTCCTACGTCAACTCGAGCATGGGCTCCCCGGAGTTCGGCACTGCCTGGTTCGACGCCACCACGGGTCAGTTCGAGTTCTTCAGCTTCGACAACGGAGGAATGCCACAGGCGACTCTGGGGGACCCGACGGGCGTCATATCCCCGTACGGCATATCAATCGCAGTCGAGGACGGCACGGGGACGATGATGTGGTACGGGACCGTCTCGATGGGCGACTGGAGCGTGTCGGGCCTGGAGTTCTGGCCGCAATGGGAAGGGCCGAGCGGCGACTATGCGACCCTGATGTTCTTCAATGACTGGGGCGACCACGGCTGGGGCAACCTACAGCTGTTCACGGTTGATAACGAACTGCCCATCGCGGACGCAGGATCGGACCAGCAGGTGACGGTTGACACGCAGGCCACCTTTGACGGGACGATGTCCAGCGACAACGTCGGCATCGTGGAGTACACATGGTCCTTCGACGACGGCGGACCTGTGGTGTTGGTTGGCGCTGTCGTGGACTACAACTTCACGACCACGGGCAACCACACTGTGGAATTGGTCGTCCGGGACGGCGCGGGCCATTTGACCAACGACACCATGGTGGTCGAGGTGCTGGGTGACGGCGCGCCCGTCGCCTACGCAGGGCCCGATCAGGAAGTCCCAGAAGACACGGTGGTCTATTTCGACGGCACTGGTTCGACCGATGACGTCGGGATCGCGAACTACACTTGGACCATCGTGGAGCTGAGCATGGAGATGTACGGTCCGATGCCGGAATACACGTTCTCGGCGCCTGGCATCTACAACGTCGTGCTGGTCGTGACGGACACGGTCGGCCATAGCTCGGCCCCGGACGGCATGTTCGTGACCGTGAACGATGCGACCCCGCCGACGGCGGACGCCGGCGGAGACCAGACGATGATGGGCGGAGAGCTGGTCACTTTGGACGGGACAGGGTCTTCTGACGACGTTGGCGTCGTCAACTGGACCTGGACGTTCATGTACGAAGGCTCTCCCGTCGAACTCTGGGGCCCGGTCGTGGACTTCACGTTCTGGGTCGAGGGTGTATAGGACATCACATTGAACGTGACGGACGCCGCGGGCAACTGGGCGACAGACGATGTGCAGATAACGATCTCGGGGATGATACCTGAGTTCCCGGCCCTAGTCCTGCCCGTGACCGGCGTGCTGTTCGTATTGCTCTACGCCAGGGCTCGGAAGACGCGGAAGTAGTTCGCCGAGGCAGCGAAAACCATCAAACCCCTTCCCAGATTCTATTTCTCTAGGCCTTTGATCCCGCGCGCCTTCAGCTCGTCGACCAGGTCCTCGAGCGACCTGGGCTTCTTGGCTCCTGTCTTCTCAAGTCCCAGATCCCTGTAGAGTCTGGCCGCGGACGGGAGTTCAAGTCCGGCCGATTTCAGGAGGTGCTCGTCGAACAGTATCTCCTCCGGAGTGCCCTGCGCGATGACCGCACCTCCTCTTACTATGCAGATCCTGTCCGCGAGCCTCGCGGCCATGTCCATGTCGTGGAGAGCTATGACGACGCTTATGCCGTGCTTGTCCCGGAGGGATCTAAGGAGGTTCTCAATCTTGGTCGAGTTCGAAGGGTCGAGGTCGCCCGTGGGCTCGTCGACGACCAGTATCTTCGGCTCCATGGCCAGGACGCCTGCCATCGCAACGAGTCTCTGTTGTCCTCCGCTCAGATAGTGCGGGATCTTGTTGGACACGTCCCTGAGGCCGACGATATCGAGCGCCCACTCCGCCTTCTTCTTGGCGTCTTCCGGGGACATCCCAAGGTTGAGCGGCCCGAACATCACGTCGTCGAGGACCGTCGGAGAGAATAGCTGGGCGTCGGCGTCCTGGAACACGAGCCCGACGAGCTTCCTGATCTGGGAGACATTCCTCTTGTCGATATCAAGCCCGAACACCCTGACCCTGCCGACGTCGGGCATCATGAGTCCGTTGATGTGCTCGATGAGCGTGGACTTGCCCGCGCCGTTCGGGCCGCACAGCGCGACGATCTCCTTGGGGTACACGCTGAAGCACATGTTGTGTATGCCCTCGGTCCCGTCTGGGTACCTGTGGGTGACGCAGTCGACATGTACTATCGCATCCTCCCTGCCGGGAGGGCACTGGTTGCATACGCTTTCATTCGCCAATCTACCACCATCCGAACAGATCTTCCACAT
>DATEYD010000157.1:0-1169 GCA_035583445.1 Minisyncoccota bacterium | reverse complement strand
CGGTCATCAGCTTCGGGGACTCGTGCGCGTGGTACTCAGAGCGTGGGTTCCCGACGAATGTCATGAACCACATCCGGAACATGTAGAACGCCGTCAGGAATGCAGTGGCAACGCCCATCGCCCAGAGGAGGAAGAATGTGGCGTCGAAGCTCCCCGCATGATAGACCGAAGATAGGACCTCGTCCTTGCTCCAGAATCCGGACAGAGGCGGGATGCCGGCGATGGCCAGTGCTCCGACAAGCATCGTGATCGAAGTGATGGGCATCTTCTTGCGCAGCCCGCCCATGAGCCGCATGTCGTTAGTGCCCACGGCGTGGATCACGCTGCCGGCGCAGAGGAACAGGAGCGCCTTGAAGAACGCGTGGTTCATCAGATGGAACGTCGAGGCCGAATAGCCGACGGCCGAACCTGAACTTAGAAGGATGAATCCGCCCGCGCCAAGCCCAAGGATCATGTATCCGAGCTGGCTGATAGTGCTGTAAGCGAGAACCCTCTTGATGTCGGTCTGAGTGAGCGCCACGGTCGCTGCGAGCAGTGCGGTCACTCCTCCGATGATCCCCACAAACAGCAGGCTGTCAGGTGTCTGAACCAGCAGCGGGTAGGACCTCGCCACCAGGTAGACACCCGCCTTGACCATCGTCGCGGCATGGATGAGCGCGGAGACCGTGGTCGGGCCCTCCATAGCGTCCGGAAGCCATTCATGCAGGGGGAACTGTGCGCTCTTTCCGATCGCCCCGCCGAAGATGAGTATCGTGGACAGAGTCAGGATGTCGTTCGGGACTGCATCAAATGCGTCCCTTCCTCCGTTGGCGAAAAGGACGGAGAAGTCGAACGATCCCATGTACTTGAATAGGATGATTATGCCCGCCATGAACATGATGTCGCCCACGCGCGTGACTATGAACGCGCGCTTGGCCGCGCTCGCAGCTGACGGCCGCTCGTACCAGAACCCGATGAGCAGGTACGAGCATAGTCCGACGAGCTCCCAGAACACGAACATCATGAGGTAGTTGTTCGCGATGACGAGCCCGTACATGACCGAGATGAACAGCATGATTTCCGCGTAGTACCGCCTCCTCCGCTCCGCCTCTTCATGCATGTACGCTGCCGAATAGACGACCACGAGAGTGCCGACGACAGAGACGACCAGTAGCATGATCGCCGTGAGC
>DATEYD010000156.1:0-6779 GCA_035583445.1 Minisyncoccota bacterium | reverse complement strand
ACATAGATTGTCGGGCCGCCGGGAATCGAACCCGGTCTACATCCACCCCATGGACGCGTACTACCGGTATACTACGGCCCGAAATGCCCGATGATGATACATCGAAAATCGCGGTCTGGCAACGACGAGAAGACCGCCCTTAGGCGGTCTTCGGAGATTTCTGGAGGGTCTTGATGCAGTCGGTGCAGATCCTCACGCGCTTGCCGCCAACACGCGCCCACTGGAGGTTGGGTTTCTGGCGGTGCGTGCCGGTCGGGTTGTAGTTTCCGCGCAACAGGACCCGGTACGTCGCCATGCGGGAACCCTTGCTGCACATTGGACACTTGACTGCCATAGCTTGTAGAGGATACAGCAAAAGTGATATTTTAGCAAGACCTCATGACCGCTCCCATCGAACTCGCCGCCCAGCTGATCATTTTGCTCTATTCCGTCGTTCTCCATGAAGTCTCCCATGGCTATGTCGCCCGCGCGCTAGGGGATCCGACCGCGGAACGCGTAGGTCGTCTGACGCTGAACCCAATCAAACATCTCGATCTTTTCGGATCGTTCGTGCTGCCGCTCTTCCTCGTTGCCGTCGGTTCCCCGTTTCTATTTGGATACGCAAAGCCGGTTCCCTACAACCCTCAAAATCTACGTAACCGTCGATGGGGGCCTGTGCAGGTGGCTCTTGCGGGACCGTTGACCAATATCATGCTTGCGTTGCTTTTTAGCGTTCTTGCCCAGTTCATGGCCCCCCTTCTCCCGCCGTTGGCACAGAATTTGCTCTGGTATGCCGTCATCATTAATCTCGTTTTGGCCGCATTCAACCTTTTCCCGGTCCCACCCCTCGATGGTCACTGGCTTCTGATGGCGGTCCTGCCCACTGGCTCGGTCGGCTTGAAGCTGGCGCTGTATCGCTACCAGTGGCTTTTTCTCATTCTGATTCTTTTCTTCGTATTTCCTCGTATTATTTATCCCATCCAGTACCTCACGTACCTCTTAACTGGCTATATACCTGGATAAGTTGACAGGACCCCTGTCGGGGTGCTAAACTCTTTTGGCGCTGTTTTCTTATTGGCAGCCCCCGGGCTGCTGTTCGTTGCCGTGCCTACCTACAACCAGATCATGCGGAAACCGCGACGGATCGCCCGGGTGAAGACCAAGTCACCCGCATTGGCGTTCGGTTTCAATACCCTGAAGAACCACCCGATCGACTACCCGGCCCCGTTCAAGCGCGGCGTCTGCGTGAAGGTCACCACGACCACCCCGAAGAAGCCGAACTCGGCGCTCCGGAAGATCGCCCGCGTCCGTCTCACCAACGGCATGGAGGTGACCGCCTACATCCCGGGCATCGGCCACAATTTGCAGGAGCACTCGGTGGTCGTCATCCGCGGCGGCCGCGTGAAGGACTTGCCGGGCGTCCGCTACCACATCGTGCGCGGCGTGCTCGACTCCGTCGGCGTGGAAGGCCGCAGACAAGAGCGTTCGAAGTACGGCGTGAAGAAACCCAAGGCATAACATGCGACGTCCCATCTCCCGCGCCCGAACCCTGATCCCTGACCAACAGTACTCCAGCATTCTGGTGTCCCGGCTTATTAACGTCGTCATGCGCGACGGCAAGAAGTCGTCTGCCACCCGCATCGTCTACCAGGCGATGGACTCGGCCGCGACGCAGGCGAAGAAGACCCCGTTGGAGGTCCTGGACGCCGCGATCGCCAACGCCGGCCCGACCATGGAGCTCAAGAGCCGCCGCGTCGGCGGCGCCAACTACCAGGTCCCCATCGAGGTCCGCCCGGAGCGACGGATCCAGCTTGCGTTGCGTTGGATGGTGGACGCCGCGCGCTCCGGCAAGGGCCGTGACATGGAGCACAAGCTCGCGGACGAATTCTTGAACGCGTTCAAGAACGAAGGCACCGCGGTGAAGAAGAAGCAGGACATGCATCGCATGGCAGAGGCCAACCGCGCCTTCGCCCACTTCGCGTGGGGCCGCAAGTCGGCATAACCCACGATCTCACGTTCTTTATGGCGGATTATCCCATCAACAAAATCAGGAATATCGGCGTCATTGCCCACATCGATGCGGGCAAGACGACCACGTCCGAGCGCATCCTTTTCTATACCGGCATCAGCCACAAGATCGGCGAGGTGCACGAGGGTGAGACGGTCATGGACTGGATGGAGCAGGAGCGTGAGCGCGGCATCACCATCACCTCCGCCGCCACCACTGCGTACTGGACCCCCACCGACGCTTCCGACAAGGAGGGCGAGAAGTGCAAGTTCAACATCATCGACACTCCGGGGCACATCGACTTCACCATCGAGGTGAAGCGGTCGCTGCGCGTCCTGGACGGCGCGGTGGTCGTTTTTGACGGCGTCGCCGGCGTCGAGCCGCAGTCCGAGACCAACTGGCGCTACGCGGACGACTACAACGTTCCGCGCCTGTGCTTCATCAACAAGCTCGACCGCCTGGGCGCGTCGTTCGACCGTTCGTTCGCCACCATCCTGGACCGCCTGACGCCGTACGCGGTGAAGTTCCAGATCCCCGATGGCCACGAGGAGCATTTCCATGGCGTCATCGACCTGTTGACCCGCGAGTACGTCACCTTCGAGGGCGACAAGGGCGAGCGCGTCATCAAGAGCGAGATCCCCGAGAACCTGAAAGCCGCCGCCGAGAAAGAGCGTGCCATGTTGATCGAAAAGATCGTCGAGCACGATGATGGGGCGATGGCCATGTATCTGGAAGGCAAAGAACCGGACCTGAAGACGCTCCGCGCGATCGCTCGTACCGCCACCATCGCCGGCAAGCTGTTCCCGGTGTTCTGCGGCTCGGCGCTGAAGAACAAGGGCGTGCAGCTGGTCCTGGACGCCGTCGTCTACTATTTGCCGTCTCCCGTCGACGTCCCGCCCATCAAGGGCGTGGACCAGACGACCGGCAGCGAGATCGAGGTCCCGTCCGAGGACGAGGCGCCCTTCCGCGCGCTCGCCTTCAAGACCGCGACCGACCCGTACGTGGGATCCTTGACCTTCTTCCGCGTCTACTCGGGCAAGCTCGCCAGCGGTTCCTACATTCTGAACACCCGCACCGGGGCTCAGGAGCGCATCAGCCGCATCGTCCGCATGCACGCCGACGAGCGCCAGGAGATCAAGGAGATCTACGCCGGCAACATCGCCGCGACCGTCGGCATGAAGGACACGAAGACCGGCGACACCATGTGCGATCCCGAGCACCCGGTCGTCCTCGAGGGCATCATCGCCCCCGAGCCGGTCATTTCCCTGCGCATCGAGCCGAAGACCAAGGCGGACCAGGAGAAGATGGGCATCGCCCTGCGCAAGCTGTCCGACGAGGACCCGACGTTCCGCATCGCGGGCGACGAGGAGACCGGCCAGACCATCATCAAGGGCATGGGCGAACTCCACCTCGAGATCATCGTCGAACGCATGAAGCGGGAATTCGCCGTCGAGGCGAACACCGGCCGTCCGCAGGTCGCATACAAGGAAGCGATCTCGGCGACCGCGCAGGCCGAGGGACGCTACATCAAGCAGACCGGCGGCCGCGGGCAGTACGGCCACTGCTGGCTGCGCGTGGAGCCGCGTGACCGCGGATCCGGCTTCGAGTTCGACGACGAGATCAAGGGAGGCGCCATCCCCAACGAGTTCGTGCCGGCCATCGAGAAGGGCGTCCGGGAGGCGATGGACAAAGGCGTCATCGCGGGATTCCCGCTCGTGGACATGAAGGTCGTCGTGTACGACGGCTCGTACCACGACGTGGACTCCTCGGAGATCGCCTTCAAGATCGCCGCGTCCATGGCGCTGCAGGAAGCGGTCCGCCGCGCCAAGCCGGTCATCCTCGAACCCATCATGAAGGTCGAGGTCATCGTCCCGGACAACTTCCTGGGCTCGGCGACCGGCGACCTGTCCAGCCGCCGCGGCCAGATCCTGAACGTCACCGACCGCGGGGCCCTGGGCCTCAAGGTCATTGACGCCCGCGTGCCGTTGTCCGAGATGTTCGGCTACGCGACGTCCCTGCGCTCGTTCTCCGAAGGCCGTGGCACGTTCACCATGGAGTTCTCACATTACGAACCGGTTCCGAATAACATCGCAACCCAGATCCAGGAGGGAAAGAAATAACCCACTAACCAATCCACACCATGGATCTCGCACTGCTTCGTCGTCTGCTTCGGGAGGGTTCTCAGGTCGTCTTGCTGGAGGAGGGGCACCCGCCCCTGGTCGTCCGACAGCTCAGGACCGAGGAACCGCCTGAGGAGGTTCCCATCGCCTCGCGGTGGCCGAAGGGCCTTGGCCTCGGTCGCCCGCCCGGCGGTCGCGGCCGCTTCCGCGAAGAGCGGATGGCCGAGGGAGTCGGACGATCCGTCTTCGATGGCCGGCGTGCCGGCAAGGGGGCGGAGGCAGAACAGGGGGAACCCGCGTCGGGCCGCCAGGAGCAGATCCTGGAACGGCTGAACAAGGAGATCCTCGCGCTCAAGGAGCAGATCGCTCAGGAGGGTGACGGAGGCACGGAACCATTGACTTGATCGGACGAATCAGTTAGAGTAGAAATCCTAATTGCGCGATGCCGCCAGACCAGTGTGTCGCTGCGGATGCGACCCCCCGGCCTGGCGAGAAAACCGCATCAGCGCTCGTAACAAACCACAATGGCAGACACGAAATTCGATCGTACCAAGCCCCACGTCAACGTCGGCACCATCGGCCACGTCGACCATGGGAAAACCACGCTGACCGCGGCCATCCTGAAGGTTGCGGACATGTACAAGGACGAGGGCTACGGAGCCCGCGTTGAAGGCGTCGAGGGCATCGACAACGCTCCCGAGGAAAAGGCCCGCGGTATCACCATCGCGCTCCACCACTCGGAGTACTGGACCCCGAAGCGCCACTACGCGCACATCGACGCCCCCGGCCACGCGGACTACATCAAGAACATGATCACGGGCGCCGCCCAGATGGACGGAGCCGTGCTGGTGGTCGCCGCGACCGATGGCGCCATGCCGCAGACCCGCGAGCACATCCTGCTCGCCCGTCAGGTCGGCGTGCCTTCCATCATCGTCTTCCTGAACAAGGTGGACCAGGTGGATGACGCGGAGATGCTCGACCTCGTCGAAGCAGAGCTGCGCGAATTGCTTACGAAATACAAGTTCCCCGGGGACACCACCCCGATCATCCGCGGGTCGGCGCTCAAGGCGCTTGAAGAGGGCAAGGACGGCACGAACGTCCAGGCCATCAAGCAGCTCATCGACACCCTGGACTCCTACGTCCCCGAGCCGTTGCGCGAGGTGGACAAGCCGTTCCTGATGCCGGTGGAGGACATCTTCGCCATCGAGGGCCGCGGCACCGTCGTGACCGGCCGCATCGAGCGAGGCAAGGTGAAGGTCAACGAGGAGGTCGAGATCGTCGGTATCCGCCCGACGACCAAGACCGTCATCACCGGGATCGAGATGTTCAACAAGTCGCTGGACGAGGGTCTGGCAGGCGACAACTCCGGACTCCTGCTGCGCGGCGTGAAGAAGGAGGACGTCGAGCGCGGCCAGGTCCTGGCCAAGCCCGGCTCCATCACCCCGCATACCGACTTCGAAGCCGAGATCTACGTCCTGACCAAGGAAGAGGGCGGCCGCCACACCCCGTTCTTCAAGGGGTACAAGCCGCAATTCTACTTCCGCACGACCGATGTGACCGGCGAGGTCTTCCTCCCCGAGGGCACGGAGATGGTCATGCCCGGTGACACGATCACCGTGAAGGTCCAACTCATCGCCCCGATCGCCATGGAAGAGAAGCAGCGCTTCGCCATCCGCGAGGGCGGCAAGACCGTCGGCGCCGGTGCCGTCACCAAGATCAGCAAGTAACCGCTCCGATCTCACCCAGCACATTGCCATGGCAACCAAAGCGAAGAAGGAAAAACCAGAGCAGCGCATCCGCATCAAGCTGCGTGCGTACGACAACAAGATCATCGACAAGTCGGCGCATCAGATCACGGACACCATCGAGCGCTACGGGGGCCGCCCCGTGGGCCCGGTGCCGCTGCCGACCGAGATCTCCAAGTTCACGGTCAACCGGTCTCCCTTCATCGACAAGCCGGCGCGCGACCAGTTCGAGATGCGGGTGCACAAGCGCCTCATCGACATCTACGGCGCCACGCCCAAGATCATCGAGTCGCTGACGAACCTCGCCCTTCCGGCAGGCGTCGACATCGAGATCAAGATGTAACCTGGCAATCTGATCAGAAAGCCCCCGTACGGGGGCTTTCTGATATTGACACTCAGTAGAGAATAATGCACAATGCGCACAGTTCCGGCGAGTCGAGGTGGCAATCCTGCCATGATCGACGAGCCACAACCGATATCGAAGGAGCCCGTCGTGGGAGACTTGGTAAAGACAACGCCGTATTCTGAAGTTACCGCCACCCTGGAGGTCTTGGACCGCTGGGGAGTGGAGCGCAAGCACCTGGCAAAGTTGCGCCGGGCCTCCTCCTACGTGCAATCGATGGTCGCCAAGGCGATCATCCAGAGCGACGAGAAGTTCTTCATGGGCGAGGCGCCGGCACATCCCCGAGTACCCTTGCGGTTCCTCGACCGCACCGTCTCGGTGACGATGGACCTGGCCAAGACCGCGGCCCAGCTCATCGCCGACGGCACGTACGACTGGGTCAACTCCGACATCGCCACGCGCTTCAGCATCCAGCCCGAGGAAGGCATCCGCACCGCCGAGGTCCACCTGCTCCACTACAACAAGCGGATGACGTCGGACCAGGTCATCGCGGACATGGACCGCCAGGGACTGCGCCCGGCGAC
>DATEYD010000155.1:0-2097 GCA_035583445.1 Minisyncoccota bacterium | reverse complement strand
GATTTTAGCCCCTGACGCGTGAAAGGCACCCCCATAGAGTATTGTCCGTGGCATCGTGGTCGCAGCTGTGAGCTATCCTCAATTAAACCACCCTGTATGAAATTCCGACTCCCGTCGGAGGAGATCAAACAGAGTCGAACGGGCTCCACAAAGCTCTAAGGGGGAGCAGGATCCTACGGGCAGCAAAATACTCTGCTGCCTTGTTTTCTATCCCCTCGTATGGGTCGGAGCGCGTCGGATCGAGGTTACGTAGCTCCCGGAACCCTCAGCGCACGTTGGCGTGAGAGAAAAACTGCCCTCGGTGCAGCAGTTTGTGGGCGCGGTCCTGCAGCACCTGCAGGGTCTTGCGAACGTTGGAAAACCCGAGATCGCTCAGGTATTCCAGTAGTTCCTTCCAGATGTAGGCGTAGCTGGCCTCTTCCGGCGAGCGGGCGTCCCAGCTGCCGTGCATGAAGACGTTGCCCTTGTCGTCCGCGGCCATGGACTCGACCATGGTCAAGTGCCGCTTGTCCTGATCGATGATTCTTCCGTGGTCAACGATGCGGCCGCCGGCGCCGGAATCGATGCTGACGCTGCGCAGGTGCAGCTGGTCATCGAAGCGGATGTCTTCCCGCACGTAGTCCCGCGTGGCTTCCGTGTAGTGGGTGCGCGCGTCGTTCAGGTCCCGCCACTGCACGTAGTACACCCGATCCTTATTGTCGTAGGCTACGGAGTGGAACGTCGCCCCGATGTAGGCAACGGGCTGGAAGGCCTTGCCGCTGCGCAAGTCCTTGTCCGGGTCGAACATCCACAGCCGCTCGTCGCCGCCGCCCAGCCAGCCCATGGTGAACAGGCACTTCTTGTTCCCCGGAAGCGGCCGCACCCAGGTCCAGCTTTTCTCGCTGCGCAGGGGCTCCGGCGCCGGAGCCCCGTCGGGTGCCAGTCGCCCGGCGGGAAGAACGGCTTTGTGGCAGCGGATGGCGCCGACCCGGGCATCGTACTGGTAAAGGTCCCCCTCGTCGCCGGGAAGGGGCCAGTGGTGCTTCCACAGGGTGAACCAGCAGTCTCCCTTGGCGTCGATGAAGAACCAGATACAGGACCCTCGTCCCCGGGACGGAACCCGTCCCAGGTCCCTTTTGTCGCCCGTGGCGATGTCGAGCTGGTAGAGATGGCTTGCGTCGCCTTCTACGTCCGCCGTCCTCCAGGGCACGACGAAGACGTAGAGCTTCTTGTTGACCCTGTCCACGTCGATGGCCGAGTAGATGCTGTAATTCTCGCGCACAATACCGAAATCCCGGAATCTGCCCGTCACCAGCTCGTAGCCGACCACGTGGGCGCCGGTGTAGCTGTCGATCGCCTCCTGCCAGTAGTTCGACAGGTGGGTGGTGAAATACAGCCATCCGTCGCACTCCACGATCGGACTATGGATCTTTCCCTGCGGCGGGGTCCGGGTCCGGTCTTCGCCGCTGACCTCGGTCATGTCCTCCGCCAGCGTGGTCAGTTTCCGCGACGCCGGCTCGTACTTGAAGAAGCTGGCGCCGTGCAGCGGCGAATGCGTCGAGGCGCCGAAATAACAGGCGCCGTCCGAAGCGGTGGCCATTCCCTGCCACTGGCCGTCGAAGTACTTCACGATCTTGTTCAGCGCGAGGGAGTGTACAGTGCAATCCATAATGCGAGCATGCTATCCCTGATGCAGCGGCCGGTCAACCTCACTGCTCGAATGCGAGAAGTCCGTCGCGTCGTGGTCGCAAGTTCAGGCAATTCGAGCTGGGTGTTAACCACCCTGTCGGAAGTTCGACTCTGCTTCGCGGAGATCAAACAGAGTCGAACAGAGCCTCAATAGGCAGAACCAGTCAAGCTTGGCTACTGGCAACTATCTGGCTCGCAGTTCTCTAATCTTGTCTCAAGTGCTGCAATTGTGTTCCCTTGACGACATGCCAAGTTGATTATACATTGGGTATACAATGTATAATCATATAGGAGAGTGGCATGGTTAAGAAACTAACCAAACATGGTAACAGCCTCGCCTTAGTGATCGATCGAGCAGTCCTTGACTTGCTGAAGATCAGCGCCGAAACGCCCTTGGAGGTATCCACAGACGGCCAAGTACTGGTCATT
>DATEYD010000154.1:0-1152 GCA_035583445.1 Minisyncoccota bacterium | reverse complement strand
CCTCGTCTTCGAACTCCATAACACGAGCGGTTACACCGCTGCCACGTTCCACCTGATGAACCACGCGTTCTTCAAGGCCCTGCTGTTCCTGTGCGCTGGCAGCGTCATCCATGCTGTGGGCACGAACGACATGCGGCTCATGGGCGGTCTGCGTAAGAAGATGAAGATAACGTCGATGACCATGCTCATAGGAGCCCTGGCTATCGCGGGCGTGCCGCCATTGTCCGGCTTCTGGAGCAAGGACGAGGTCCTGGCGGCCGTTTGGCACGCCGGAGAGTTCGACTGGGCTTTCACGGTGCTCTGGGCACTGGGCATCGTGACCGCTTTCATGACAGCGTTCTACATGTTCAGGATGTGGTTCATGACCTTCGCGGGAGAGCAACGGTCAGAGTTCCACGCGCATGAGTCCCCGAAGACCATGACGGTCCCGCTGATGATATTGGCCGGCCTGGCGATCGTTTCAGGGTTTGCGCTGTTCATAGGCGACGGATTCAAGGTCTTCATGGGAGGCGCGATCGAGGGCCTGGTCCCGGGCGCTCATCACGAGTCCGTCGTCGATGTCGCGGTCGAGATATTCACGGACCCGCTCACATACGTCTCACTTGTGCTCGCGGTCGCGGGCATAGTGCTGGCGTACCGGATGTACTACATGCCAGGGTTCGACAGGTCGGTCTTCGCCAGGGGAGTCCCCGGGACCGTCCAGAAGGCCCTGGAGAACAGATGGTACATCAGCAAGTTCTACGACGACTTCGCGTACAAGGTCTGGTACGGGTTCTCCCTGCTCACGGACCTCTTCGACAGATATGTCATAGACGGAATGGTCAACGGGTTCGCGTACCTCGCCGTGCGCTGGAGCGCTATCATACGAAAGGGACAGTCGGGGAACGTGCAGCGGTACACGAGCCTGATCGTTGTCGGGATAATCGTGCTCCTTCTGTTCATGCTTTATGTCGTGCCGTGGGGAGGCTGGTGAGACATGTTCGAAGGCGTCCCAATAATCTCGATCGTCATCCTCATGCCTCTGATCGGCGCCCTCGTCACCTTCGGGCTCGGCAAGTATGAGAGGCATGCGAAGTACGTAGCGCTCGGGTTCTCACTCGCGGCGCTCGTACTGTCCGGCCTGATGACGCTTGACTTCGCCATCGACCCCAA
>DATEYD010000153.1:0-2920 GCA_035583445.1 Minisyncoccota bacterium | reverse complement strand
TAAAATCGGGCCTGTTGCTCGCGATCAGTCTCGTCCTTCTACTGCAGCCGGGCGTGGTTGGTCGCGCCGATCCTCTCCCTTCCGGCGCTGAGTCGGCTTATCCCTTGAACCACACTTTCGACGCCGATGTTCAGCTTGTAGGGACGCCGCCGGCCAACTATGAGTTCGAGGCAGCAGGCTACACTGTCGGGGACCCGCCGACCAATCACGACCTTGAGGCGCCTGCCCAGGATGCGGGAACACCGCCGACGAACCATGACTTTGAAGCAGGGAGCTTCACCGGCTGGACTACTTCAGGCACGACGTCCATCCAGTCCGATGGCAGCCATGGCTACTATGCCAAGCTCGGATCGGGCGGAACGATCATATCAAGCCCGTTCACCGTGGACAGCACGGCTCAATCATTCGTGTTCGATGTAGGATACCTCTCCACGACGAGCTACAGTTGGGTGAAAGTCTATGCGCTGACCGGCCCCGACTACGGCACGTCTACCCTTCTCGCCGACTTCTATTGCTTTAAGTGTGGCTACTGGGCCAGCAAAGCGATCGACGCTTCCCCATACCTGGGACAGTCGATAAAGCTCAAGTTCTATCGCTATTTCGGTGATGTGGGCATCGACGATGTCGCTGCTCAGATCCAATTTCTGGACTTCACACTGACGGGCGATGTGCAACGGGCAACGGAGGCGGGCGGCAACACGTATGGAAAGCTCTCCTCCAACGCGTCGATTACGTCGGATGCCTTCGAGGTGGACGCTACCGCTCAGTTTGCGACCGTCGGCATCAACGGCTTGAAGTCTTCGGGGGGCAGCCAGTACAAGGTGTCAGTTCTCTCCGGGGCCGGTTTCGAGACGGTGACCCAGGTTGCCCTGGGCTCGGCGGCCTACGGATGGCAGACTATTCGCTTCAACGTCTCTTCATGGCAGGGGCAGCAGATCAAGATCAAGACCGAAGAGGTGCTCTACGGGATTGGTGTGGACGATGTGGGCATCCAATCGGTCGATGTACCCCAATGGGATGTAACCAAAGATACTTCCTTACTTCCTGAGGGCCCCAGCGGCAACTACGTCCGAACCAACGGACAGCTCACCTCCTCCGCCTTCACTCTCGCTGATGACGTACAACAGCTCGGTGTAACCTACAAGGGTGACAGCGCGTCGAGCTTGTTCTACCTGGAGCTGTTGAGGGGGCCGGATTTCAGTGAGGTCATCGACCTGGGAGGCGGCACCATCCCAGGCGATCAGACTCAATGGAAAACCATAAAGGTGGGCATCAGCCAGTATGCGGGCGAGACCGTCAAGCTGCGTCTCCGCCGGTATTACGGCTGGCTGCTCTTCGACAATGCTGGCCTGGGCGAGATCACTGTCCCCGGCTGGCAGCTCACGACAAACGACGCCGTCGCCGTCGGTGAAGACTCGAACGGGACTTACGTGACGCCG
This sequence comes from Minisyncoccota bacterium, assembly GCA_035583445.1. Taxonomy (GTDB): domain Bacteria; phylum Patescibacteriota; class Minisyncoccia; order 2-02-FULL-40-12; family GWA2-44-9; genus JAGOPO01. The sequence goes on along the minus strand of DATEYD010000153.1, from coordinate 1,481 downwards.
TTTACGAGCGGCGGCATCCTCTTTCTGCGGTCGGTCGACATCTCGCCGGGCATCATCGATCGGTCAAGCAGTTCCGACCAGAAGTACTACGCCATCTCCTACGAAATCGGGTACTCAACGAGCAACAGCATTCAGGTGTCGTGGTACAACAGCTCGGGCGGTAGTTGGGTTGTTCACTCGGACGCAGCCAGCACCCCGACCGGCTACAAGACCAGCTATTTCTGGCTCGCCGAGTTCATGGGCGAAAAGGGTTACTTCCGGGTCAGGCTTGTCGGTGGCGGCAAGGTATACAGTATCGCCGACAACATCGCCCGGCAGCATCTCCGCGAGCCCTTCTCGCAGAAGGTTGGGCTGAGCGTCGACACCTCGACGGGGAGCTTCGGCTTTACGGACCAGGACCTCACCCTTGAGGGGCGAATGCCTCTGGCGCTCACCCGCTACTACAACGGGCATTCGGATCGTCATGGCCCTCTCGGCTATCGTTGGGCCCATACCTTCGACACCCGGCTTGAATTCGCTGACGGCGGCGATGTTGGCGTGCTCTTCGGATCTGGGGGCGAGGAGTTCTTCATCTGGGACTCGCTGGAGGGCATTTTCGAAGCAGCCGATGCGCGCGTCCACGACGAGCTGGTCAAGAATGTAGATAATACCTACACCCTCACGACCAAGGAGAACCTGGACTATGACTTCAATTCCTCGGGTAAGCTCACTTCAATCCAGGACCTCGACAGCAACGCCATCACTCTGAGCTATGATGGCAACGGCCTACTGACATTGGCCACAGATCCTGACGGACGAACCCTCGCGTTCGCATACGATGGGAGTAGCCGTCTGGCCTCAGTCACCGCCTCCGGCGGCGCTGTGGTCTCGTACAGCTACGATGGTAACGGCGACCTCATCTCTGTCACCGATCCCGAAGGCGGCGTCCGCACGTACTCCTATAGCAGGCACCGCCTGGTCAGCGTCGTCGACCAGGACGAGAAGACGCTTTTCACCAACACCTTCGACGCCGTCAACCGTGTCGTTGAGCAGACGGACGCTCTCGACAACACGATCTCGATCAGCTACGACACCCCCGAAAAAGGCGTGACCCAGGTCACCGACCCCGAGAACAACGTTGCGACGTACTACTATGACGTGGCCCACCGCACAACCAACAAGGTGGATCCTCTGGGCCACGTTGTTACCTACATCTATGACGACGTTGGGAACCTCCAGAAGGTCATCGACCCTCTGTTCAACGAATGGCAGTTCGGCTACAACAGCAGCGGCGATCTCACTAGCTCGACCGATCCTCTTGGGAACCCCATCTCCATCACGTACAATCCGCAGCACCTGCCGACCACCATCACCGACGCGAGGGGCCATGTGACTACCCTGACCTACGACGATCAGGGCAACCTCACCAGCACTACCGATCCTCTGAGCAACGTCACCACCTACACGTACGACGATGACGGCAAGCTGATCTCAACGACCAA
>DATEYD010000152.1:0-2755 GCA_035583445.1 Minisyncoccota bacterium | reverse complement strand
GGTCAATTACTTGCGTTTTTCCTGTATATATAGTAGGATAGGCCGACATGTTGAAGATCCGACTGCAGCGAATCGGCAAGAAACACCAGGCCCACTTCAAGGTGGTGGTCCTTGAGCATGCACGGAAGCCCCAGGGCCAGTACCTGGAGCAGCTGGGCACCTACAACCCGCACACGAAGAAGCTGGTGGTTGACCGTTCCCGCGTCGAGAACTGGATGGCCAAAGGGGCGCAGATCAGCCCGACCGTCAACAACCTCATGGTGAACTTCAAGGTTTGGGACCGTCCGAAGATGGAGTCCTGGAGACCCAAGAAGAAAACACAGGAGGAGGGGAAGTAAGGCGAGAATGAACCGAGGAGCCCGTGCGGGCTCCTCGTTGCATAGAAATGCAGACGCTCTCCATCGACCTGACGAATGACTACCAGGCAGCGATCGACCGAACGGTCGCTGTGCTGCAGCGCGGAGGCACCGCTGTTTTCCCGACCGATACCCTGTATGGTCTTGGGTGTAACGCACTCGATGCATCTGCCGTCGGTCGCGTGTTCGACATCAAGCACCGCAGCTACGTGCGTGCGCTGCCGATGCTCGTGCGCGACCTCTCCTGGGCGCGCGAGCTCGCGTACATCAGTCCCGACCAAGAACGGGTGCTCAGTGCGTTCTGGCCAGGCAAGGTGACCTTCGTGTTCCCGCGTCGCGCGATCGTCCCGGGAATCATGTGCGGCGGGGGACAGACGATCGGCATCCGCGCGCCGTCACACCCATTCCTCCAGTCGCTCCTGCAGCAGCTGGGATACCCGTTGGCCGGAACATCCGCAAATCTCTCCGGCCACGAGCCGACGAACGATGCGAAAGTCATCGCCGAATCGTTCGCGAAGGCGGCGCCGCAGCCCGATCTGGTACTCGATGCCGGCGTCTTGCCCCTAACCGAACCGTCCACGGTCGTCGACCTTTCTGGTCGCCAGCCGCGCATTCTTCGACAAGGGGCCATTCGTGCCGACAAGATTATTCCATTCCTCTGACATGTCTGCGATGATCGTTGATGGAAAAGGTTTGGCACGGGAAATTCTTGAGGGCATCCGCACGCAAATTGACGCACTGGGCGTGCAGCTCCAGCTCGCCGCCGTTTGCGTTGAAGGCGATGCGGCGCTTACATCGTTCGTGCGCCTGAAACAGAAGGCTGCGCAGTCGATCGGCATCCAATTCTCTTCGTATTTCGTCGGAAGCAAAGAACGGGCTGAAGAAACGCTTAAATTTCTCGCGGCGGATCCCGACGTGCATGGAATTCTTCTCGAACTCCCGATTCCTGATGCATGGGATCGCAACGCGCTGCTCGCCCTGATCCCACCTGACAAGGACGTGGACGCGCTGAATCCCGAAAACGAAGGGGCATTCGAAGACAGCACAACGACTGTGCTCCCGCCTGCGGTCGTCGCGCTCCGCTACGCGCTCGATACCTATACGATCCCATGTGCGGGCGCTCGTGCGGCGGTCATCGGCGCCGGCCAACTCATCGGTCGTCCGGTCGCGCACTGGCTCCGACAGCAGGGAGCGTCCGTCGACGTTGTCGACATCGATACTCCGAACCCCCAACGCATCGTCGCGGCGGCTGACATCGTCGTGAGCGGTGCTGGCGCCCCCGGATTGGTGACCGGTGCATGGATCAAAGAGGGTGCTGCGGTGTTCGACTTCGGCTTCCATGAAGGCAAGGGCGATGTCGATCTCACATCCGTTCAACCGAAAGCCGGTGTGCTCGCGAAAGTACCCGGCGGCATGGGGCCGCTTGTGGTCGCTGCAGTCCTTGAGAATCTCGTCGCGCTGGCGACGAAATGAAAACGGGCCAAAGGCCCGTTTTCAGCTAGCACGTCGCGATGTGTATCTCAATCTCCTCGCTGCACTGCTGGCATCTTCGTTCACGGAGTGCGCAGGAGAGGCACAGGTGGAAGTCCTTGCTGGTGGTATGGCCGGAGCAGTGAGCGCATGAACCATTCCGTGCGTCGACCCACCCTCCATCGCACTCGCGACAGAGAAGGTATGATTCTTGGATCGGTTCGGTCCGTTCTATTTTTTTGTTGAGCTGCTTCATCCCCCCTGTCTTCAATGCGTGCATCATAGCAACTGCATATATCCTGCAAGGAGGGCGGTGTGCATAAACCCCGCAAGTGCATCTCCTTGTGCGCCTAGGCCTTCACAGGACGAACGAGCCGTAGGAATCGTACGACGTCACACGAAAGTCGAACCTGGTATTTGAATGACAGAGCAGGTGGATGTTGAACGACCTTGTAAGTCTTTGGCTGGAATCCGAGCTCAGAAATCATTGCGTGTACCTGGCGAGCGAGGCGGGGAATAATTGTACTGAAGCTGACCATCGGATAGCCGCGATCCGTATATATCGCTCCGTCCGTTTCGATAAGACCCCGAAGACAGGGAATGATGAATTTACGGCGTTTCTGTACCCAGCTCGGCACGCCAACGTCTTGTTTATGTTTTGCTCCGCCACCTGCGGTCCAACCGAGGAGCGGCTCCAGGTGGTTTGAGTACACGCTGATGTCCAAGCAATTGCCGGGCCGATTGACAGTCGTGACGCGATTTTGAGGAAGTAGCCTAGTTAAAGCAGAAGATATCTTCTTAATGAGTTTTGGATATTTTGTATCACACGAAATTCGAAGACGCGTCGCTCTACCATTGGGGTTCGAGAGGTTACCATCACCAAGCGCAATACCAACTACGTACGCCCGTAACTCACGGTCAGGATGGAG
>DATEYD010000151.1:0-1097 GCA_035583445.1 Minisyncoccota bacterium | reverse complement strand
GGTCGTGCCCGTCGCCGCACTACTGCTCTTTCAGCCAGCCACTGAGAATCTCAGATTGCAGCGCGTCGGGATCAGGCAGCAGCGTGATCGTGAAGCTTCGCTCTGTGTTTTGGCCCAGGACGACCTCGGTTGCGCGAGTCTGGTTGCGCCGCGCGAAGAGAACCCTGACCTTGTCCCCAGGTTTCCGGGAGTCGAGCTTCTCATGCATCGACCGTGATGTCACCCGCTCGCCATCGAGGGCGATGATCTCATCGTCGACGCTCAGACCGGCGCGCGCCGCGGGAGAATCCCATCGGATTCTCGTGACGACGAGCGTCCCGTCCTGCTCGCGCACGTCGGCTCCGAGGTAGGCCCCGGACAGCGCTTTCGGCTCGACGCCGATGGCCAATCCCGCGTACGCAAGGTACTTGCGGTAGTCAATCTCTGCCGTCGTGGAGGCGTAGACATCGAAGAACTCCGAGAGATCACACCCGGCGACGGTTTCGCAGACCTGCCGAAACTCATGGTCTGTAAAGCCCCGGTTCTTCTGCTGGTAGTACGTCCGATAGAGCGTCCGCATCACGTCATCGAGAGATTTCGCGTTCTTCGTCTCGTGGCGGATCTTCAGGTCGAGCAGCAAGCCCAGGGCAGCGCCTTTGTCGTAGTAAGAGATGGTCGTGTTGGCCGAGTCACTCCCGCGACGCAGGAAGTGGAGCCACGCATCGAAACTCGCCTGGGTCGCAGACTGGAAACGATGCCCGGGGCTGTTTTCATAATTGGCGATGCTTTCCTGGAACCGCTCAAGGCAATCGTCGCGTGTCATGAAGCCGGCGCGATTGAGGATCACATTCTGATAGTACACCGTGACTCCCTCCGACAACCAGAGGAGATTCGTGTAGTTCTCTCCGTCGTAATCGAACGGCCCCAGCGCGATCGGTCGGCTCGCCTTGACGTTATAGAGATGGAAGAATTCGTGCGCGATGAAGCCCAGCCAACCGCGATAGTCATTCGGATCGTCCAGGTTAGGCACGTCCGTGAAGACGGCCATCGAATTCTGGTGCTCCAGGCCACCGCGGCCCGGACCCATCATAATAAAGGTGTAGTGCCGGTAAGGAATG
>DATEYD010000150.1:0-1828 GCA_035583445.1 Minisyncoccota bacterium | reverse complement strand
GATCCGCCCGCAGTGCGCCTGTGCGATCCCGTTGGCGATGAACAGCCCAAGGCCGGTCCCTTCCGACCCCTTCGAGGAGAAGAAAAGGCTGAACGCTTTCTCTCGTGTCCTGCGGTCCATCCCGATCCCGTCGTCCGCGATCTCGAAGACCATTTGATCGGGGAGCCCCTTGAGCCCGACCGTGACTGCGTGGGAGGGCTTCTTCGTGTCGACTCTGCAGGCGTCCACGGAGTTCTCGACCAGGTTGATGAGCAGCGAGCGCATCGCCTTGGCGTCCGCCTCGAACTCGCCCGCGCCTCCGTCAATGTCGCGCCGGAGCGCCACGCCGTACTCGCGGGCCTTCGGTTCGATGAGCCCGCACACCTCCTCCACCAGCGCAGGCGCAGCCACCGCCTCCCATGACGGCTCGCGCTTCTTCGCGTAATAGAGGATGTTCATGACCGTCCCGCGGATGCGTTCGATGTTCCGCTGGACCATCTCCCAGCCCTGGCTGATGCGCTGCGGGTTGTTTTTCTGCAGGCCCGTGTTGACGAGGTACCTGCCGCCGTCCAGGCCGGTGAGGAGCCCCTTGATGTTGTGCGACACCGAGCTGATGAGCAGGCCGATGGACTCGAGCTGGGACTGCAGCTCCCGGATGGGCGTGATGTTGGTGCTCATCTCCATGACGGACTGTATCTGGCCGTCGACGCCGCGGATGGGGGCGGTGAAAACCAGCGTGTTCAGCTGCTGCCCCTGGATGGAGGTGACGACCTCCTCGCTGTGGTGGATCCTGCCATCCATGAAGGTCTTCCGCACGGCGCAGTTCACGCACTCCTCGTCGCGGTGCTTGTAGATCTCGTAGCACTTGCAGCCCAGGGAGTCCCCGAAGTTCTCCTTGAAGCTGCGGTTCGCGTCCACGATGCGCAGCTCCGGGTCCTGGATCGAGATGAAGCAGGGCACCTCCTCGAACAGCAGGCGGTAGCGCGCCTGACTCTCCTTGAGCTGACGCTGCAGTCTTTTCACCTCGGTGATGTCCGCGGAGATCTCGAGCACGGACGTGATCGCGCCGGTTTCGTCACGGATGGGGGAGGTGTACACCATCACCGAGATCTCCCGGCCGTCGAGGGTGCGGACCTGCTCCTCGCTCCGGTGGCACTGGCCGTCCTGGAAGGTCTGGTCCACCGGGCAGACCTCGCACCGCTCGGGACGGCGCTTGTACACCTGGTAGCAGAACCGCCCCTCATGATTCCCGAAGTCCTCGCGGAACCGCCGATTCGCATCGATGACGCGGAACCCGCGGTCCTGGGCCGTTACGTAGCACGGCATTTCCTCGAAATATCTTTGGTACGGCAGATCCATCGCCCGAGCCCCGTTCTGGCAGAAACGCGCCTTAGTGCTCCATTTCACAAATACGGTTGCATTCGAGCGCCGCTGCATCCGCTCCCGCTTCGTTGCGCTTCTTCACTCAGGGGGGACACTCCTTTTTTTCTCGGTGAATACACCAGGAGTGTCCCCCCCCATCCTCAGTCGCGCGCCTCGCTGGCGCGGCGCATCGACGCTCTCGGTGCGACACCGTATTTATGAAGCGGAGCACTTAGTGTGCCTTGTGTTCCCCCGTCACCTCGAGGATCTTGCGGACATTGGTCAGCACCGTCTCCTCGTTGACCGGCTTGTCGAGGTAGCCTTCCGGCGGCGGCACGTCCCGCTCGTAGATGAGCTTCCTGAGCTCCGGCTTGCCGGTGATGATGCACACGCGGATCTTCGCGAGCTCCGGGTCCTTGCGGATGGCCTCGAACACCTTCCCGCCGTCCATGCCCGGCATGGAGAGATCGAGGGTGATGAGGTCGGG
>DATEYD010000149.1:0-1535 GCA_035583445.1 Minisyncoccota bacterium | reverse complement strand
CGTGGACGTACCGGGCAAGTCGTTGACGATGACGGCGGTCGACGTCAATGGGGCGCCCTTCGACACGGTGACGCTGACACTGCCGGAGGACCCGCCGAGGGCTCAGTTGATTTCTCCCAGCGACGGACTGAGGGACCCGGAAGATGAGTTTGAAGATGACTTCCATCCCGATCCGAAGCAGTTGCTGGTGACGGCGGCCCCCGAGAGCTTCGTCATTCAGTTGATGGATTCGGAGGGGATCGACGATGATAGCGCAGACAATGGTGATGTGGTGACGCTCACGCGGAACGAGGTTCTGATGCCGCAATCCCCGTCGAGCTACACGTTTGCCTACAATGACCAGACGCACGAAATCACCCTCTCAGCCCCGACGAACGAGACGTTCGACACCGGCCTCTACCAGATCACACTAAGCGGGGGTGAGGCGAAGATCATGGACACGCAGCAGCGCGAGATGCTGCCCACGGTGTTGACGGTCCGAGTCGAGCCCTCTTGGGAATCGGTGGATTTGGTCCCCGTGGGGAGTACCTGGGAGTATTTGGTTACTCCTTCCGAGCCGGTTCCGGATGGGGAGGGTGATACCTGGCGGGATCCAGCATTCGACCATTCCTGGTCCTCCGGAGCGGCAGAATTGGGCTACGGCGATGGCGACGAAGCGACAGAACTCACCTATGGCGGCGACTCGGAGGACAAGTACATCACCACGTATTTCCGTCACACTTTCGAGGTGGACGAAAACAGCAACCTTTTCGATTTACTCGGGCTTAGCCTTCTGCGAGACGACGGTGCGGTCATGTACCTCAACGGCACCGAAGTCCGACGCAGCAACATGCCCACAGGCACCATCGAGTGGGAGACCCGCGCGCTTGCTTTCGTCGCTGGCGATGCCGAGAAAGAGCTGTTCGCACCCTACCTGATCGACAAGGCATTACTGGTCGAGGACGAGAACGTCTTGGCGGTGGAGATCCACCAATTCCTTCCCAACAGCAGCGACATCAGTTTCAACCTGAAGCTGACGGCCTGGCCCTCGCAGATAATCGGTAGTTTTGAAGACGGCGTCCTCCGCATTCTTGGGTCGACAGTTGACGACTCGATTGTGCTCTCGGCCAATGCCTTGGATCACGTCACGCTAAATGGCCAGGAGCTTTCGGGGCCAGTCGACGCGGACGAAGTGGAGGAGATTCGCGTCTACGGCTACGCCGGCGATGACACGATCGACCTCTCGGGCGTCACGTCCGCGGTCTTCAGCCATGTGAATCTCCAAGCCTCCGGCGCCATTCGCATCGAGGGCGGCGCGGGCGATGATGAGCTGGTCGGCAGCGACGACTTCGGCGACACCTACGTCTTCAGCGGCAGCGGCCTGGGCAACGATTCCATTAATCTGACCGGCGGTGTCTCGTATCTGCAGGATAACGACATCATCCAGGTCGCCCCCGACAGCGTCGCCACCGTCAACGGCGATCTCGTACTGGCACAGCAGGCCGGCTATCACGTGCAACTGAATGGCCCGGACAAGCGTGGCCTGTTGACGACCG
>DATEYD010000148.1:0-23862 GCA_035583445.1 Minisyncoccota bacterium | reverse complement strand
TGGTGCCCGGGGTGGGAGTCGAACCCACAAGCCCTTGCGAGCGGAGGATTTTGAGTCCTCTACGGTTGCCATTTCGTCACCCGGGCAAATCTGCGTCTACCAATATAGCATAATTTGCGCTTACCTTCAATGCCGATTGCCCGCCTTCTTTCCCGTGGTATGATGCTTTCACATGGCCAGAGTCATCGCGGTATGCAACCAGAAGGGCGGGGTGGGGAAGACGACGACCGCCGTCAACTTAGGTGCCGCTTTAGCCGCTGCCGGGAAGTACGTACTCCTTGTGGACCTGGATTCGCAGGCCAACGCTACGATCGGTCTGGGACTCTCGCTCGCGACGGACGATGTCAATGTGTACCACTCGCTCGTTTCGGATACGAATCCGCATGCGGCAGTCCGTACGACCGGCGTGTATGGGTACGACATCCTTCCCGCGACACAGGCGCTCGCAGGCGCGACCGTGGAACTCGTGTCGATGGAAGAGCGCGAGTATCGGTTGCGGCGCACCCTGAACCATCTCAGGAACAACTACGACTACGTGCTCATCGACTGTCCGCCGTCCTTGGGTCTTCTGACGGTCAACGCATTGGCCGCCGCTGACAAGGTCCTCATTCCCGTGCAGTGCGAGTACTACGCGCTCGAAGGGCTCGGACAGCTCATGCGCAGCATCGAACTGGTTCGCGGGGGATTGAACCACGACCTACAAGTGCTGGGCGTCGTGTTGACGATGTTCGACGGGCGCAACGCACTCTCCCGCCAGGTCGCGCAAGAGGTCGCCGCGCACTTCCCGGGCCGCGTATTCGAGGCCATCATCCCGCGTACGGTATCGGCAGCGGAAGCGCCGAGCTTCGGGAAGTCGCTTCTGGACCACGATCCGACGTCGAAGGCGGCGGAGGGATATCAACGCTTGGCAGACGAAATCATTCAGGTATCCTGACCCCATGACCAAGAAGCTTTTTGGCCTCGGCAAGGGACTGAGCTCGTTGATCCCCGAAGCGGTGGGGGATGCGGTCAACGGCAAGCGGGAGAACGTTTTTTATGTGGAAGTCTCGAAGATCTACCCGAACCCGGACCAGCCCCGTACCGAATTCGACAATGAAGCGTTGGCCGAACTCGCGCGATCCATCCGCAAGCACGGCGTCCTGCAGCCGCTGCTTGTCAGTAAGGAGGAGGAAGACCTCCCCCGCGGTCGGGCGGTGAAATACCAGCTTATTGCCGGTGAGCGCCGCTGGCGCGCCGCCCAGATGGCAGGGTTGCCGCAGGTCCCTGTCATTATCCGCGACGACCTGACCCCTGAAAAATCGGGAGACAAGTCTCGCGGGCTGGAGATTGCACTGATCGAGAACCTCCAGCGAGAGAACCTCAATCCGCTCGAGCAGGCAGAGGCATACACCCGCCTTGCCGGCGAATTCGGACTGAAGCAGCAGGAGATCGCCGAGAAGGTCGGCAAAAGCCGCGAAGCGGTCGCCAACACGATGCGGCTGCTGAATCTTCCGAAATACATCAAGGATTCGTTGCGCGGAGGCCGGATCAACGGTTCGCAAGCGCGGGCGCTCCTGTCCTTTCAGGATGAGGAGCAGCAAAAGCGGATGTTCGATGCCATCCTGACCGGCGGGTTTAAATCCAAAGACATCGAAGATGCGGCATCAACCGCCCGCGCGCTTGTCGGCAAGCGCAAGACCCCGCACAACGCGAAATATGAAGGCTACATGAAACAGCTCGCTGAACATCTGCAGGCGCCCGTGCTCATCCGTGTCGCACATGGCACGAGCAAGACCGGACAAGTCGTCATCCGATTCGCGAACGAGGCCGACCTCCGAGGAGTCGTAGAACGCATCATCAAGAAATAGCCATGACACCAGAAAAGTTCAGTACATCGCTCGATACCGACTTGGTCTATCCTGAATCGCGGTCGCTTGAGGCGGCCGACGTGGTGAATGCGCTCAATGAAGAGAAGTTGGAGGTGTACATTGAGTACCAGCGGCAGCTCGCCGAACGTGCCGACAAGGACCCGAGACCGGAGAGTAGGACACTCATGGCGGTGGAGCTCGCGAAGGTCTGCTATGTGGCGCGAGATAAGCTGACCAGGTACGCGGTTCGTATCCCGCTCTGGCAGCGCCATCTGGATACTGCTTATCTCGATGCCTTTGAGCGACACGATACCGCGATGCTTGAGAGCCTAGCCGAACTCATCGGGAGCTACGAGGGTCGCGTGCCGACTGGTGAGGATATGGATGCCTTGGAACGAGAAGACAAATGACCATGAAGGAACAGGTGCCCAAACAACCCATGACAATGATGCAGGCGCTGGAAGCATACCAACGGGGTGACCAGGCGACGTTCGATGCTTGGTACTTCGAACAGCAGCGCGCGGCAGACCAGGACCCATCCGGTGTGCGTCGTTTCGAGGTATCCGTGGAACTCGCTCGCATCCAGTTCGCTGCTGGAGATCTGGAGAAGGCTCGCGAGACCATCAGCGGCGTAAATATGGCGCTCCAGGAAGAGCTTGTTGAGCTCGATCGTCTCGACTCATCGGCCTACGAGCGGCCTGACAAAGAGGAGTACCGAGCGAAGCTGAAATCGCTCCTGCAGAACGTCGTGCTTCTCCGTAACGAGCTGCGCCGTTAGTCCCATCGCACTTCCATCAGCCGCCGCACATCGGCGGCTTTGATGTTCGCGCATGTCTGGGTGTGCACGGTCACCCCGCGGGAACGGGTCAGGTATCCTACGACTGCTTTTCCGGGTTCCGGACTGCAGCATCTGCCCATCTTGTATGCCAAGCCGGGTTGGCCGGCGATGACGAGTAGAGGAGCGATGGCAGGGCCTGTGGGCTTCACCTTCCGCACACCAGGGGTTGGACGTGCGATCGGCACGTCGGTCTCACGGAGCGCATGGCGCACCGCCAGGGCAGGATCAAGATCGCCCAATGACAGCTGCGTGAGCAAATCGTCCATCGTCTTGAGGGACAAGGCTTCAAGGACGGCGTTGATCTGCTGTCGGTTCAGTTTTTCGACTGAAAGGTTGTACCTACTGAGTTCGCGGTTGAGGAGCGACCGGCCATCGGCGACCGCCATTGCCGGGTCATTCCTCCGGAACCAGGAGCGGATATGCTTGGAAGCTTGCGTCGTCTTCACGAATCGAAGCCAGTCCTTCGACGGTTTGTCGTTTTTGTGGGCCGTGATCTCCACGACATCGCCTGAAACCAACTTATGCGCGAGTGGCACCAGACGTCCGTTCACCAGCGCGCCCTGCGTGCGATGACCAAGTTCGGAGTGCACAGCATACGCGAAGTCCACGGGCGTTGCCCCTTCGGGGAGGTCTTTCACGTCGCCGTTCGGTGTCAGGACAAAAATGCGGTCCTTGAAGAAATCCAGTTTTACATCGGCCATCCCTGCGGCGGACTTGATATCTTTCAGTGTCGCTTTGAGCTGGTTGACCCACGCAAGCTCGGCCGCCTTCGCGACCGTGTTCCTGCGCTTGCCCTGTTCTGAGTATGCCCAGTGTGCGGCGATACCGTTCTCCGCATGATCATGCATCTCCGGCGTGCGGATCTGGATCTCCGCGATTCGGCCTTTCTCGCAGAACACGGTGGTGTGCAGGGAGCGATACCCGTTCGGTTTCGGAAGGGCGATGAAGTCCTTCACGCGCCCGGGCATCGGTTTGTAGTGCGCGTGGATGACGCCCAGGGACTCGTAGCAAGATTTCACATCCGGAACGAGGATACGCAATGCCACCAAGTCGAGGACCTTGTCCGGATCCATGTCATATCGTTTCAGTTTCCGATATAGAGACCACATCCGCTTCGCACGTGCATGGATATCGATGACCGGGACGCCGACATCGAGGAGGTGTCGCTTCACGATTGGGGCGGTGCGTTCGATGTACCGAAGCCGGTCCTCGTATTTACCCTGGATCGACTTTCGGAGCCATGCGTATTCCGTGGGGTAGGCGTGAGGGAACGCGAGGTCTTCCAATTCACCGCGCATACGACCCATGCCCAGCCGGTCGGCGATCGGCGCATAGATTTCGATCGTCTCGAGCGCTTTCCGGGCGCGCGCGTTGCGCTCCTTGTACTCCAATGTCCGCATGTTATGGAGCCGGTCGGCAAGCTTGATGATGATGACCCGCAGGTCATCAGCCATCGCGAAGAACATCTTTTTCAATGATGCGGTCTGGGCGTCCATATGCTTCTGATCCTTGCTGGTTTCGCGCAAGCTGATGGACTTCAGCTTCGTGACCCCGTCCACCAAGGCAGCGACCTCCTCGCCGAATTCGGCGACCAGCTGGGCCCGCGTCACGCCGCAGTCCTCTAAGACGTCATGGAGGAACGCAGCCGCGACGGAGGGCGCATCGAACCCAAGCCCGACCAGTTCATAGGCGACCGCGATGGGGTGGGTGATGTACGGGGTGCCTGCAGCGCGCTTCTGCCCCTCATGGGCGCGAGAAGCGAACATAAATGCGCGCTCAATCAGTCGCTGGTCGCCATTCTTGAAGTGTTCGACGATGGCGCGGATGTCCATGGAATATTGACATAGTATACTATTATTGATAGAATATTCGCAAGGAGGTATGGGGGATGCGCCAATGTCGGCCGTCCAACCGTACGATCGTTGTATTTGCCCACGAGTTCGGCTTCACGCCAGGGCGCCGCGGAACAGGCGCGCTCGCGGATGCGCAGCACACCGCGACGCTAGAGGCCATCGCCGACCACCTGAGCGACTATTGGTGGCAGATCACCAAGTGCCAGCAGGCGCTGCAGCAGCGGAACCCGCCCCATTGGCTGCGCCTGCGTGACGCGCGCCGGCTCCCCAAACGCGAGAGACTGAGAGAGCGCCTCTCTCAGTTGGAAACAGCGTACGCGAGGGCGGAATCCTTGGCGCGGCAACTCGGCGTCCATCCCGAGCAGCAAGCCGCGTAGCGCCGATGCGATGAGGCCCCGTCCTAGGACGAGGCCTCCTTTTCTTCTTCAGGAGCCTTCGACTCCTTTGCGATCTTCTCGGTATACCGGCACTTCGGGAAATTCGAACAGGCGATGAACTTGCCGAATCGGCTCCTCCGATACACCAACTCGCCGTTGTCCTGGGGGCACATGCGGCCAACCTTCTCGATCTCTTTCTGTTCTTTGGGTTCCTTGAGCACGTTCTTGCATGTCGGGAAGTTCGAGCAGGCGATGAACTTGCCAAACCGGCCACGCTTCACGATCATCGGCGATCCGCATTTTTCACAAATCTTGTCGGTCTGTTCGACTTCGGCTTCCTTCGCTGCCTGCGCCTGCTTCGTCTTCTCCTTCAGCTCCTGCGCGAGGGGATCGTAGAACTCCCGGATGACCGGGACCCATTTTCGTTCGCCGCGTGCGATTTCATCGAGTTCGTCTTCCATGCGTGAGGTGAATTGCACGTCAACGATACGCGGAAACTGCTCCACAAGGAAGTCGTTGACCTGGGTGCCGATCTCTGTCGGATGGAAAGCACGCGAGCGATCCTTCTCCACGTAGCCGCGTTTCAGGATAGTGGAGATGATGGACGCGTACGTGGACGGTCGGCCGATGCCTTCCTTTTCCAGCGTCTTAATGAGTGATGCCTCATTGAATCGAGCGGGCGGTTTCGTGAAATGCTGCTCGGAAAGCAATTCCTTGAGGGTGAGTTGTTCGCCCTCCTTCACGACCGGCAGGACCGACTCTTCCACGTTGGAGGGATAGATCTTCAGCCAGCCGTCGAAGGTGATGACGCTTCCGGTCGCACGGAATCCGTACTCGCCGGCAGTGACATCGATCGTTGCGGCGTCGAAGAGTGCGTCTGCCATCTGCGATGCCATGAAGCGGCGCCAGATGAGGTCGTAGAGTTTCGCTTGCTGCGGCGACAGCGAAGCGGCAAGCGTCTCCGGCGTCGTGGCGGGATCCGTTGGCCGCACTGCTTCGTGCGCCTCCTGGGCATTCTTCGATTTCGTCTTAAATCTGCGGCGCTTGTAGTACTTCGCGCCATACGTCGTAGCGATGAAGTTCGCAGCATCGCCCAGCGACTGCTCGGAGAGGTTCACGGAGTCGGTGCGCATGTAGGTGATGTACCCGGCCTCGTAGAGCCCCTGGGCGAACATCATGGTCTGACGGCTGGAATACCGGAGCCGTCGAGACGCTTCCTGCTGGAGGGTCGACGTGGTGAATGGCGCATGCGGCATGCGCGTCGCTTCCTTGCGCTCCACCGCCTTCACCGTCCATGTCGCGCCGTTGAGTGCATCCACGATCTTCTGTGCAGCGACCCCGTCCGGGACGGAGAGCTTCTCTACCGGCTTCCCGTGCATTTCCGAAAGCTGTGCGGTGAACACCGGCTCCTGCGCCGCTTGGAGCTGTGCGGTGATGCTCCAATATTCTTCGGGTTTGAACGCTTCGATCTGGCGCTCGCGCTCCACGATCAATCGGACGGCGACGGACTGCACGCGACCCGCAGAGAGCCCGCGCCAGTATCGCTTCCAGAGGACGGGGGAGAGCTTGTACCCGACCAGTCGGTCCAACACGCGCCGCGCCTGCTGCGCGTCCACGAGGTCCGTCAGGATCTCGCGCGGCTGCTCGAGCGCACGGGCAATCGCGGGCTTCGTGATCTCATGGAACACGATGCGCTCGATCGGACGCTTCGTCTTCTTCTTATTCAACCCTAACGCCTCGACGAGATGCCAGGCGATGGCTTCTCCTTCGCGGTCCTCATCCGTCGCCAGGATGACCGCGTCCGCCTTGGCGGCTTCCTTCTTTAATGTGGAAAGGTTCTTCTTGGCCTTCGTGGGAACGATATATGACGGCTCGAAATCCTTGTCGACGTCGATGCCCAGTTCGGATTTCGGCAAGTCGCGGATATGTCCGTAGCTGGAACGCACCAAAAAATCCTCCCCGAGGTATTGGGAGATGGTCTTCGCTTTCGTTGGCGATTCGACGATGACGAGTTTCATGAACGAAGAGCGTAGGTATCGCCCTGTTGGGCGAGAGTGCCTTTGAGCACGAGGAATGCGACTGCGGTCATCACGCGGGCAGGTTCCGCATTCGCCGCTGCAACGATGGCGTCGATGTGCATCGAGCCCTCGGTGCGCATCAGTGCAAGTATACCTGCTTGGAGGGAATCGTCTGTGGACACTGCAATCGCCGGCAACGGTTCCTGGCGCAGTTCATAATGGTCGCGAATGTCCATCGCAGACTCGACCGGACGCGCTCCCTGAGCGATCAACCAGTTCGTTCCAGCGGAAGTTTGCCAATAAATCGAACCAGGAACGGCGAACACATCGCGATCCTGCTCGAGTGCGCAGCGGGCCGTGATCAGCGATCCCGATTGGCGAGCGGCTTCCACGACCAGCACGCCGCGCGAAAGGCCGGAAATGATGCGGTTGCGGCGGGGGAACGACCCGGGGTGCGCGGAAGTGCCTGCCGGATATTCCGACACGATGAGCCCTCCGTGCTCGAGGATGCGACGCGCGAGGGGACGATTGGAGGGCGGACCGATATTCGCGTCATCCACCCCGCTCCCGAGGACGGCGATCGTCGCTCCCGCGGCGTCGAGCGCAGCGCGATGCGCAGCGGCATCGATGCCAAGTGCCAGACCGGATACGATTGCGATGCACGATGTCGCGAGATTCCCGGCGAAATCCGCCGCTGCCTGCCGGCCGTAATCGGTCATCTTCCTCGTCCCGACGACGGCGAAGCAGACGGAATGCAGGAGGGAAACGTTCCCACGGCAATACAGCACATCTGGTGGATCGGAAATGCGCCGCAAGAGGTCGGAATATCGCGCATCATCCTTTGCGATGGCGATCATGGGGAACGCATCAGGCATTCGAGGGGGGATGATATCCGTGATGCAGGGGTTCTGTCAACTGGTTCCTCGGCGCACATCGGGTATGATGGGGGAATGGAACTGTCGGTCATCATCCCGGCATACAACGAAGCAAAGCGTATCGGACGTACCCTCGGAGCGGTCGGCGCGTGGCTCGCAACGCAGCCGTTCGATTCCGAGATCGTCGTGGTCGACAACCGATCGACCGATGCCACTGCGGACATCGTCCGGGAATACCAGCAGCGATTCCGCTCGATCCGCCTGACCGACGAGCCGCGACCGGGGAAGGGATACGCGGTCGCCAACGGGATGCTCTTCGCGACCGGCCGCGTGCGCCTGTTTATGGATGCGGACAACAGCACCTCGATCGAGCACTACGAGAAGATGCGTCCCTATTTAGACCAGGGATACGATGTCGTCATCGGCTCCTTGGCGGTCAAAGGCGCGAAGATCATGCAGGGCGGGGGAGAACCGCTCTGGCGGGTCGTCCTCGGGAAGCTCGGGAACCTCTGGATCCAGTTTTGGGCGGTGCCCGGCATTTGGGACACGCAACGGGGATTCAAGATTTTCACCGAACGCGCAGCGCGGGATATCTTCCCGAAGCTCAGCATCTTCGGATGGGGATTCGACGTCGAGGTGCTTGCCGTCGCGCGCGCTCATACATATCGCATCAAAGAGGTCCCGGTGACGTGGAACAATGATCCTGACTCGAAGGTAAATGCCTGGGCGTATCCGAAGGTGCTCTTGGATACCGTGAAGGTCGGTATAAACCGATTGATTGGGAAATACCGGGCATGATCAACGAATTCCGAAGGGACCTGGTTTCAGGCGATTGGGTGCTCATCTCGTCACTGCGTGCCCGGCGTCCCCACAAAGAGAAGCGAGAGCGGCTCGTGCAGACGCGCCAGGAATGCATTTTCGAGCCTGATCGGCTCGAGGATCAGGGGCAGCCCGTGCTGGTCTACGATCATGGGAGAAAAATGTCGTGGCATGGTGACTGGGCGGGACGATGGACCACTGCGGTCATCCCCAACAAATATCCTGCGGTCACGAAAGGGATCTGTGGCGACGTACTGATGCATGGTCCGTTCGAAACGCATTTCGCACATGGATTCCATGAACTGGTCCTCACGCGTGATCATGACCGTCATTTCGCGAACTTCACAACGGAAGAAACCGCGGAAGTGTTGCACGTGTATCGCGACCGCTATCGTGCGATCGCGCAAGACGAATGCGGCGCCTACATCAGCATTTTCCATAACCACGGACCCGCTGCGGGCGCCTCGGTCTACCACAACCACTCGCAGATCCTCTCTACGCCGATCGTGCCCCCCGACGTGTTGGGCTCGATCGATGGTGCGGACCAGTATTTCCAGCAACACGGAACGGGCGTGCACCGCGCCCTCATCGACTGGGAACTTCAGGAAAAGAAACGCATCATATTCGAGAACGCGCAGTTCATCGCATTCTGCCCGTACGTGTCCAAGGCGGGCTATGAGGTGCGGATCTTTCCGAAGACGCAGCAAGCCCGGTTCGAAGAATCCGGCGACGATTCCCTGACCGATTGCGCCGAGGCGCTCAATGTCGTGCTCGGCAAGCTCCATCGCGCGTTGGACGACGTCGACTACAACTTCTATATCCATACCGCCCCGGTTGCGAAGGATCCGTCGCTCAACTACGACTTCTACCACTGGCACCTGGAGATCATGCCCCGCGTCGCGGACGCCGCGGGATTCGAGCTGTCGACCGCCATCTACATCAACCCCTTTGACCCGGACGACTGCGCGAAGCAGCTCCGTGACGCATGAAGCGATTCGTTATCGCGAATTGGAAGATGCTGCCGCAGACCCTCGCCGAGGCAGGGGAGATCGTGGAGCGCGTAGACGGCTGGCTCGGTGAACTGAACGGGCATGTGCCCTTGAACATCGTGCTCTGTCCTCCATTCATCTTCCTCGAGGAGGTCGCGCAGCGGTTGCAGGAGGGCCGGTTGATTTCTGCCGTGCAACTCGGTGCGCAGGACATCGCCGCTAGTGATGTTCCCGGACAGACAGGAGAAGTGGGCGGTGCGCAACTCGCGGCACTTGGCGTCCGCTATGTCATCATCGGCCACTCAGAACGTCGGGCGCTCGGGGAGTCCGATGCGACGGTGCACGCCAAGCTTCTGGAGGCGCTCCATCATCACCTGACACCGGTCCTCTGCGTAGGCGAGACATCCCGCGACGCGGGATGGGAAAAGCGGCTGGCGGCACAGGCGCAATCCGCGCTCGAGGGATTGGACGGTCCGGACCTCGCACGCGTCATCTTGGCGTACGAACCGGTGTGGGCGATCAGCACGAACCCGGGTGCGCGGCCGGATACGCCGGAAAGCGCCGCGGGCGCGGCAGCGATCCTCCATGGCGCGATCGGCTTGAGCTCGCCGCTCCTGTATGGCGGGTCGGTGATACCCGCGAATGCTGCAGGGTTTCTAAACCGTGGGGCGTTCAATGGCGTATTGGTCGGCGGCGCAAGCGTGCGCGCTGACGATTTCGTGCGTATACTGCAGGAGTCGCTATGAAAACCATCGATCAAACAAGTGGACTGATCAGAAAGCGCGTCCTCATGCGCGTCGATTTCGATGTGCCGATCGCCGACGGGACGATCGCAGAAGCCTTCCGCATCGAACGGCAGCGCCCGCAGCTGCGTGCGCTATTGGATGCGGGTGCTCGTATCTGTATGATCGCCCATATCTCTGCACAGCCTTCGTTTGGCCCCCTCCAGGGCCGTCTCCAGGACATCCTAGGCGTGCAATTCCGATTTCTTCCTTCATTCGACGATCTGAACGGTTTCTGGGAGGGAAATGAACCACTGGCGCTTCTGGAAAACCTCCGGACCTGGCCAGGAGAGGAGGCAGGGGATGAGAAGTTCTCTCGGCAGCTTGCCCAAGGGGCGGACCTCTTCGTGAACAACGCGTTCGCCGTGCTCCATCGCCCGCATGCTTCAGTGGTCGGCGTCTCCCGTATCCTTCCCGCCTATGCCGGGACGCTCGTCGTGGATGAAGTGCGGCAGCTGGAACGGATCCTCTCCGCTCCCGCTCAGGGGAAGGCGGTATTCATCGGGGGCGCGAAAGGGGCGACGAAGACCCCGGTCATCCGGCACCTGATCGACTCGTCCGAAACCATCGCGGTTGGCGGCGTCGTCGCCAACGACATCATGAAGGAGCGCGGCATGGACATCGATGCATCCCAAGTGGACGCCAACGCGCACGAACTTCTCGCGGGGGTGGATATCAATGATGCACGGCTATTGGTGCCGCAGGACAACGTCACCGATGGTGGTCGGATCATGGATATCGGGCCCCAAACCGCCGAGCACTTCGCCCAGGTTGCCCGATCGGCGGCAGTGGCCGTGTGGAACGGGCCGATGGGGAAGTTCGAGGACCCGCGGTTCTTGGCGGGCAGCCGCACACTTGCTCAAGGTCTGGCTGCCAGCACTGGATTTACGGTTATCGGGGGAGGTGATACCATTGCCGCCGTTGCTGCATGCGGCATTCCGCTTGATCGGTTCGGGCACGTCTGTACCGGGGGAGGCGCCATGCTGGCATTCCTGGCGGGCGAACCGTTGCCCGGCCTCGCAATCCTCGACTTCTATGCCTCGTAAGATCAAACGCGCGAAACAGCGATTCCCCAGACGATACGTGGCGGACACGCACATCAAGGAGCGGCCGCTCGTGTTCGTCGATCTCGAGTTCAGTGGGTTAGCCGCGGACAACGAGATCCTTCAGATCGGCGCCGTACTGGTGAGCCAGCCCGCATTCGAGCCGATCGGGGAATTCTCGGTGCGAGTCCGTCCTCGTCGCCTGGAGAACGCGGACCCCAAAACACTGAAGCTGATCGGCTACACCGCACGGAAATGGAAGGACGCAATCCCGCTCAAGGATGCGCTCGAGCAGTTCAACGCATTCGTGGACGGCGCCGTGCTTATCGGATACAACGTCGTCGGCGACTTCTACCAACTCAAGAAGTCCCTGCACGAGGTCGGCCTCAAGCCCACCTACCACTGGCAGGTCCTGGACGTCCAGAGTATGATCTTCGCGGAATTGTACCGTTCGGGCATGGATGGATTCCGCATGCGGGAAGTTATACGATATTATCGTCTGAAAGGAGGCCCCTGGCATGACGCCCTTGCGGATGCCCGGGCGACCCTCGAGATATTCAAGAAGATAATGCATCGCATTGAAGAAGGACGCTGATACCACCATGGACCATTTCGTCATCCACGCGGACGGGGGAGCACGAGGCAACCCTGGCCCTGCGGCCATCGGCTACACGATCGATGGCTCGGACATCACGCCCGTGCAGCATGGCGAATACATCGGGGAGACCACGAACAACGTGGCAGAATACACCGCGGTCATTCGAGCGCTCGCGAAGCTCAAGTCGCTTATAGGATCCGGTCGTGCCGCACGCGCGAAAGTACAGGTGCGTGCCGACAGCGAGCTTCTGGTACGGCAGGTCAACGGGGAATACAAGGTGAAGGACGAAACGTTGGCCAAGCTGTTCATCCAGCTGTACAACGCGCGGCAGGATTTCGGTGAGGTGTCGTTCTCGCACGTCGCTCGGGAAAAGAACAAGGAAGCCGACAAGATGGTGAACGAAGCCCTGGATCGGCATAACGTCCCGAAATTCGGGTTCTAGCCCTGTCCACATGGAGGCCCCTTTTGGGGCCGTTTTTCATATACAATGGAGGTATTATGCCCGAGATGCCCGAAAAGGCGCCCCGCCATTTTGAACCATCCGAGATCGTTCGGTTCATGAACGAGTATGAGGATGCGTTGCCGAAGCTCGGTCCGATCATCTTGCAGCTGGGCACACGGATGAAGCAGATGCGGGATGCCGGCATCCCGGACCGCGCGACGTACGAAAAAATACGCACAGTGGTCGTTCGATCGCTCGGGCGGATGACCGACCTTCGGCAGCGGCTCAACGACATCATGTTTCAGCGGACTAATGCGTCACCGGGAACGGTCCGGGAGGCACAGCGGATCTCGATCGACCATGAAAAAGAATTCGACTTTGCCGAGGACGCGTTCAATCAGGTGCTGATTGCCGACGCGCGTTGGCATGACGAACTGGCGCAGAAGGGGAGGTATGGACGTCGGGCGACGGACTACGGTCCGCTTGAGGGCGAGCGTACCGTTCCGATGGAGCTCTACGAAAACAGGATCAGGGATCAGTTCTTTCCCGAGGCCGGCGCGCTCGAAGAAGCGTTTGAGCAGTATGCATTGCCGAAATTGACCCAGGAAAAACTCGAGAAATTCCACGAGGGCTTGACCGATCTCTATACTCGATTAACGAAACTCGATGCGGAGACACCGGGATTCCAGAATTCCAAAGAACGGACGGCGTTCATTTATCTCATCAAACAACTCAAGGAACGATACCCATTGTCGAGCATGCCTCCCGCACCCGTACCGAAACACGAGCCACCGCTCGCGCCAACACCTGCACCAACGTCCGCGCCTCCACCTGTGCCGGCATTCACGACGATGCCTACGCCCGCACCGACAGTCCCCCTTCACGCCGCCCAACTACAGTCAGTATTGGAGACGCAGAAGCGGGTCAAAGGGGAGTACGCCACCGTCAGCCACCTCATGTCCGACGAGCGCCGGCGGCATTTCCGCACCCGCATCGCGCAATTGTCCGCCACGGTCGATGCGCTAAGCGAACAGGCATGGCGTGCCGCCACGGTCCGACCGGCCTTCCCACCGTCGCCACCCCCGCCCGAGCCGCCTCTCCTGGATCCTGCTGCAATGCGGGAGCGAGTGCAGCTCTCCATGACCCGCGCGGTGCTTGCCGCATACCCCATTTCCGATGCCGTCATGGCGGGTGTTCGCAGAAGGAGAGGGGTCTTCGGCGCCCTCGGTGACATCTTCCGAATGAAATAGTCCACAGCGCGCCCCCGCAGGGCGCGCTACAATGACAGTGTATATGGACGAGCAACGCACAGACGCGGCCGGCCAGGCTGTTGCATTGGGCGAAGACATCATTTCCGAATTGCGGCACGTGCTTGACGTTGAGATACCACAACCGGCACCGACCGTTGAATCGGCACTGCCTGTACGCCAACGCGCACCAGGTGCCCAGTCGGTAGGCGAGGCGGTATCGATCGCCAAACAGACGCTGTCGGAATACGAGGCGATTCTCGAGGACCAGCGGAAGCAGGTCGGAGCATGGCTCGAGAAGAAACAGGAGGCGCGGAATACCGATGTCGAACAACGGATCGCGGCGATCAAGGCAAGGCTCAATCAACCGCAATGAAGGCTCCCCGCATCGAGCTCCTGAATGTCCCGCTCCCTCCGTATCGCGAACGCAAGCCGCGGGCCGTGGTCGCCATGGCGCAGAAGCAACCAGAAGAGGCGCCGACCACTCAGCCGCCTCCTCCCGAGCAGATCGTCGAAGCGGAGCCAGTCGCCGAGGTCATGCTCGAACGGGCCGAGAACATCACCGACGTCATCGGCGCGATCGATCTTGGTGCACAAGAAAAACTGCAGGAGATCCCAGCCATCGGGGGTCCTGAGGATGTTCAAGCCGCGTCCCGTGATCGCATTGTTGCCGCGCGTGACGACGCGAAGCATCAGATTCTCGGCGATGGCCCTGGAGGCCCGCCGCCTCAGAAGCAAGCTCCCGTACCTCCTATTCCAGAAGGGGAGTTCCACGAGGAATTTCCCGAAACTGTCAGTACGCCTGGCGGAGAGGTTCGGGTCGAAGGGTACGAGAAGGGCATCCCTATCCTCAAAGCGGAGGATCTGGGCATGAAGGTGGTTCCTGAAGTGCCACCTACACCCCGACAGCCACCGCCTCCTACGGCCGCTGT
Organism: Minisyncoccota bacterium; assembly: GCA_035583445.1. Classification (GTDB taxonomy): domain Bacteria; phylum Patescibacteriota; class Minisyncoccia; order 2-02-FULL-40-12; family GWA2-44-9; genus JAGOPO01. The sequence goes on along the minus strand of DATEYD010000148.1, from coordinate 9,202 downwards.
CGTACCGCAACCGTCACAGGCGCCCCCACCACTACCTGCTCGACCGCCGGCACGACCCTCACCGTCTCCGATACCCCCGGTGTTGCCGCAGACACCACCAGTGCCACCTCCACCGCCACAACCGCCTGCGCCCGTACGGCCACCGAGCTCACCACGACAGCCGAGGAAAACGAAGATTCCTTCGATGGGATTCATCGAGAGCTGGTGGAAGCGCCTGGATTTGCCCGGTCGGCCTCAGAACGCCTATGACACGATCGTGATGTCGTTCCACGAGCACTTCGCGCGCCGGCAACGACAGAAGATGGAAGTCGATGCGGAGCGACTCGCGTTGATGCGCGGGATCGTCCGCGACAATGAGAAGAGGGTGCAGAAGCGCGAAGAGGACATCGCTGCCGGCACTTGGAAAGCGAAGGCAGGAGAGATCACGCGCGAAGGATTGCGCACGCAGCAGCAGGAACTCCTCAGGATGGAGCGCCGACAGACCACACGGGCGGAGGCGGAAACGAAGTGGAAAGAACGGCGCAATCGGGTCGCTCAGAGGTACGCTGAGCGACTGGAAGCGAAGACCGACCCGATCCTCGGAGATATGGACCGGATCCAGGCCGAATCGACCGCCATCGCCGAGCGGCTCCGCAACCAGGAGCAGGCAATCGCGCAGTTTCGTGCGATGCATCGCGATATCGCTGCGCAGGGGAGAAATCCGGCAATGCTCACGAGGATCGACGCATCGATCGCGCGGGAGTATGCGTGCATGGAGGAGAGCAAGCGCGAGCAGGCATCAATGGGGAAGCACCACCGTCGCATGAACCGGGCGACGAGTGCGTGGACGGATCGGAAGAACACATTGCTCAGTGTCATGAACCGGATTAGCACGATGCCCGCGACGCCTCCGCGCGAGGTCACGTCGTCGGTCCGGGTCACCCGAGGGCAGGCCCCGGCCGCCATGCGTTCACCTGAACCGATGGTCGCCGAGGGTGAGCAGGCGGAACCGTCGATGGAGATCGGGGAGCTCTTCAATGAATGGAGCGCGCTCCAGACCGCTCCCACGCGCGCGCTGAGCACGAGCATGCGGAATCGGATCGAATCATTCCTTCAGAAACGGGAAGGGCAATCGGGGAGGTCGACCCGACGCGAATTCGTCAATATCCTCACGCTGTTGAAACCAGCATGGCGGCGGGAGATCCAACAGTATCGACGGCAATACGACGTGAAATGAGCGAACCCAACAAACTCGATGAGCTTTTGCGCAGGGCGGAGGAGATGCTGAAGCAAGCAGATGAGCAGATGGCCAGGGACTATGAGTATCTCGCGAAGGTCAAGGCCTTCCGACTGGAATCCGAACGGCGTCTGGCAGAGGCGGAATCAGGTATCGCGGCAGCCGAAGCGGAGGCGGTGGACGAACTCTCTGCGGCAGCAGGGGAGTATGTCGATGCGCTTGAGGCCGGAGAGCAGAAGTAGCGATCGGATGTTTTTCTGATAAAGACCCCGGGGGTTCCCCCCGGGGTCTGAGCGTCGCTCGTGCCGAGCGACTAGGCGAAGGCCGGCTTCTCGCGCAGCGTCGCGATGCGGCCTTCGGTCTTGCGGAGCTGGGCCTTGAGGCGGATCAGCTCTCGGTCGCAGGCGAAGTAGGCATCCTCGTACGTATTCGCCTTGTTGCTCTCGCGCTCGTCCTTCACTGCCGCGATGTGCGCCATGAGGGATTCCTGATGGCACTCGAGCTGGAAGACGCGATTGCGGAGGTTCGCCGGGCTGAGGGACGCGAACGCATCGCCGAGCACCTCTCCGAACGATCGCCACGCGGGCGCGGGCTCCTCGTCGAACTTGCCGCCGAGTGCCTGCGAGAGCTGCTGCTGCCTGCGATGGAGCTTCGCCAGTTGCCGCTGCAGCGTGGCGATGTTGCGCTGGTGGCCAGGGATCGCCCGTCGGGGGTTGATGTATTGCCCGCCCTCTCGGGTGACCGGCTTGGTCTGGGCCTCCCGGAACCACTGCTGCACGGTGACCAGGAGCCTCGCGAGGCGGATCTCCTTGATTGCGAGCCTCTTGTACTCCCGGCGCTTCCGGTTCTCGCCCCCGGTCACGAGAGCGTCGACAACGGCCTCCGCGAGATCCGAGAACAGACCGATGAGCTTCGAAATCATGTACTACCTCCCTTGTTACAGGACGCTATCATTATACCATAAAACATCATCAATAGTCAAGCCACAAAACCTCGCAAAATATAGTCTTTTCGTGACTTTTTCGATACTTCTTCCCAATGCCCGATTCCTATGGTATAATGCCCCCGTAGGTGCATGCAGACGGTCGCGCCTGCCCTCCGGGGCGGGTGAGGAAAGTCCGGACACTCCCATTGAAAAATGGAGCAGGGTAGCAGGTAACGCCTGCCGGCCGTAAGGCCAGAGGTGCGAGCAGAGACGTCCCATGCCGAAAGGCAGGGGAGGGCGAACCCAACGCGCATGAATCAAATCAGGCGCCGAGCCTAATCCCGGTCGCGGGTCAAAGACCGGGGGTGAAACGGCAAAACCCTTACCCGGGTGCAAGTACAGCGTTCGGCCGCAAGGCCGTCCGAAAAGTTCGTACGCTCCAGGTCGGTGGCGACACCGACCGTAGAGAAATGACCGTCCTCCGACCGCTTCGAGGCGGATGGATGACAGAACCCGGCTTATCGCATGCATCGACCAGAACCCCGCCTTTGGCGGGGTTCTGCGTTGAGCACTCGGATATTTTGTGGTAATGCTGGCGGGATGAAACGCGGCGAAGTCATCCTCACCATCCTCCGCGTCCCCGCGGATTTCGCCCTGCTTATTCTCGCGGGGGCATTCGTCTACGTCCTCCGTGTCCGGATCCTCGATGCGTGGTGGCCGGTCCTGTTCGGCCCCGAGCTGCCCTTCGACCGGTATGTAGGGATGGTCGTGGTCGTCGCCGCGCTCTTCGTCTTGGTCTATGCCGTCGCCGGACTGTACATGATGGGGCGGCGGATGTCGCGTCTCGAGGAGACCGGGCGCGTGGTGGTCGCCTCGTCCGGCGCGATGATGCTCATCATCTTGGTGATTTTCTTACGAGCTGAACTGTTCAACTCCCGGTTCCTGGTCGTGGGATATTGGCTGTCCGCCATGGCCGCCGTCGTTATCGGCCGCGCCATCATCCGAAGCGTCTATCGGTACGTTTCGGTGCGTTCCGGATTCGGCATGCACCGCGTACTGTTGATCGGGCATGACGACATGGCCGAAGTGCTGTCTCGGGCAATCGCAGACGACCCCGCACTGGGGTACCGCATCATCGGACACCTCAATGATCCGCGGCTTCCTGATGTTGCCCGTGTGGTTGCCGATCCCGGCGTCGACGAGGTGGTCCTTGCGGATCCTGACTATCCCGCCGACCGCATCGTCCAGCTGGTGGACTTCTGCCACGATCGGCACATCCGGTTCTCATTCGTTCCTAACATCCATCGGACTCTGACGACACATTGGGACGTGGATGCGATCGGGCGCACGCCGATCGTGTCGTTGCGCCGGACCGCCTTGGACGGGTGGGGGAAGGTCTTCAAGCGTCTCTTTGATATCAGTGCATCCGCCCTCGCTTTACTCATACTCAGCCCAGTGTTCGCGGTCGTTGCGTTCGCGATCAAGTGGGAAACCGCCGGACCCGTGCTGGTGCGGCTGCGCCGCGTCAGCCGAAGCCGCGAATTCGATATGTACAAGTTCCGCAGCATGATCGAGAACGCGGAGGAGCTCAAACCGTTGCTTATCGGATACAACGAGCGCACAGACGGACCGCTCTTCAAGATGCATGAGGATCCGCGCGTCACAAAGGTCGGTCGCCTCATTCGACGATGGCGGCTGGATGAGCTTCCGCAGTTCATCAACGTGCTCCGGGGGGACATCTCCCTGGTCGGACCGCGGCCGCACCAACCCGACGAGATCGCGCGGTATCAGAAGCACCACAAGAAGGTCCTCGCCATCAAAGCCGGAGCGACCGGGCTCGCCCAGGCGTCCGGCGCGAGCGACCTCCCCTTCGAGGAGGAGGTCGTGCTCGACACGTTCTATATCGAAAACTGGTCCCTATGGCTTGATCTCCGTATCATACTGAAAACCGCCGCCCGGATGTTGCGCGGCTCCGCAGTATGAAAGCAGCCATTGTCCACGAGTACCTGAACCAGTACGGCGGCGCCGAACGGGTGTTGCAGGTGCTCACGACGATGCTGCCTGACGCGCCGATCTACACGACGCTCTACGACGAGCGCATGACCGGCGGCGTGTTCCTTGGGCAGACGGTCCGTACCTCGTTCTTGCAGCGGATGCCGCTCGCGATGCGGTGGCACCATCTCTATTCGCCGCTCATGCCGTTGGCCATGGAGCGGTTCGACCTTCGTGGGTTCGACAACATCCTTTCGGTGTCCGCATCGTTCGCGAAGGGCGTCCTGGCGCATCCGGGCACGACGCACACCTGCTACTGCCTGACGCCACCCCGATTCCTGTGGGACGACAGCCAGCGCTACGCACGGCGATTCCGGTATCCGGTGCCGTTGGGGAGGTTCGCGCCCTTGGCGTTGTCATACCTTCGGGTCTGGGACCAGCAAGCGGCCGAACGGGTGGACCGGTGGATCGCGATATCCGAGACGGTCCGACGGCGCATCCAGAAATACTATCGCCGCGACTCCCAGGTCGTGTATCCGCCGGTGAACGTCGCGAAATTCAGCCTCGGGGAAGGGAAGGGCTCCTACTGGCTCGCCGTCGGGCGCCTGGTCGCATACAAGAACTTCGATATCGCCATTCGTGCGTTCAACCAGCTCGGCTGGCCTCTGGTCATCGTCGGCAGCGGGGTCGAGGAGAAGCGACTGCGCAAGCTCGCGAAGCCGAACGTATCGTTCGTCGGACAGGTAGGGGACGACCGGCTTGCAGAGCTGTATCGCAATGCGGCGGGCATCGTGTTCCCGCAGGAAGAGGATTTCGGCATCGTTCCTCTGGAGGCGATGGCGTCCGGCCGTCCGGTCGTCGCATTGCGGCGCGGCGGCGCGCTGGAAACGGTCGTCGACAAGATCACCGGGCTCTTCTTCGACGAGGAGACCCCGGAGGCGTTGGCCGATGCAGTGGATCGCGCCAGTCGGATGAAATGGCTGCCCCAGCTGTGCCGTGGGCAGGCCGAACGGTTCGACATCCCGGTATTCCGGAGGAAGTTCACCGAAGCGCTCACCCCATGATCATCGGCGCTGACATCCGGGTGCTCGGGACCGGACTGCATAGTGGCGTGCAGGAATATACCGAACAGGTCCTCGCGCACATGGTCGCGCTCGATCCGGACGTCCAGTGGCGGCTGTTCTATGCGGGACGGACGGCGCTCGAACGTCATCCATGGATGGACGCGCCCAACGTCAGCATTACTGACACCCGATCATCCAACCGATTCCTCTGGGCGCGCACCCGGCTGACCGGACGCCCGTACCTGGATAAACTCGTCGGCGACGCGGATGTATTCTTCTTCCCGCATTTCTTGTTGGGAGCGGTGTCACCCGCCTGTCGGCGGGTCATGACATGGCATGACCTGTCCTATGAGCGCATGCCGGAATTCTTCTCGCTCGGACGGCGTCTCTGGCATCAGTTCCAGATGCAACCGCGACGGCAGGCGAACCAAGCGGACCGCATCATCGCCGTGTCGAAGAGCACCGCCGACGATCTGTCCGCGCTGTATGGTATTCCATCCGACCGTATTTCCGTCATTCACTCAGGCGTCGCCTCCGACCTACGCCGTTCCGATGCGGGGGACATCGAACGGTATCGGACGCGTATGCTGTTGCCGCGCCGGTTCGTGCTTGCATTCGGGACACAGGAGCCCCGCAAGAATCTCGCCGGGCTCATCGCGGCATTCGAACGTATTATCGCGCAGCAGCGGTTCGCTGACGTCGAGCTGGTGATCGCAGGCCCGCGGGGCTGGCTGATGCGACCACTCACGCGTCTGGCCGCGACATCGTCCGCCCGCACCCGCATCACCTTCATCGGACCGGTTCGTACGGACGAACGGGCGCTCCTGTTGTCTTCTGCGAGCTTGTTGGCCTACCCGTCGTTCTTCGAGGGTTTTGGATTTCCGCCGCTGGAGGCCATGGCCTGCGAGACCCCGGTCGTCGCCGCCGCGAACTCTGCGTTGTTCGAAACGGTCGCCGATGCGGGCATCCTGGTGGACGCCTATGCACCGGACCGTCTGGCGGCGGCGATCGCCGCAGTCCTGGACGACGCTGCTTTGGCCGGCGAGCTTCGCAAGCGCGGAAAAACGCATGCCGCGACGTTCACCTGGGCTCGAGCTGCTCGTCAGACGCTGGATGCCATCATCCGCGCGTGATGTGCACAGCGTAGGAAGGTCTACAAATGATACAATGAAGGGGACATGCCGCCTTCGACGCGCAATGTGCTTGATTTGAGGCGTCCGCAGCAGGACGTCCCTACGGTGCCGCCAAAACCGAAATTCGAACCCTCGAACGCAGTTCTTGATGAGTTGCAAGCCTCGGTGACGAGTGCTTCTGAAGATCCGGTCCCTGTGATCGAGGCCATTTCCACGGACCTCTCTCCTGTGCGGGTCCATCCGTTCGACACGCAACGGCTGATGCCACATCGACCCGGACCCATGACCCGAAAGGGAAGGAACACGCTGTTGGGATTAGTGCCGTGGCTTCTGGGAGCCGGCGTCGTCGTCGCCGGCCTCTTGTATATCAGCCAGCAGGGACTGCGCGAGAGCGTCGTGCGCAATTCCGATGCAGCCATTACCCATCTTTTGGACGCGCAACAGAGCGTGCTCGGCATGGATTGGAGTGCCGCATACGATTCGTTCGTTGCCGCCGAAGACAGCTTCTCGGATGCCGGCGGGCTTCTTGGCGGACTCGCGCGATCCCTATCGGGATTGTTGCAGGAGATTCCCGGATTTTCCGATGTCGGGACCGGCGCCGCCATCACCCGCGCTGGCGAGCTTCTTTCATCGGCAGGCGCACGGGTGACCGAGGCGCTCGCCGCGCTCCTGACCGATCGAGCGGCCGGCGGCGTCGAGGATCTGGACCTCTCACCGGGGCTCGAGCGGCTCGAGCAGGCATTCATGAAGGCGGCCAATGACGTTCAGGAGGCCGTCGGTCTATTGGAAGGCGTGAACCCCGAGGACATCCCACTCAATTATCGGGACCAATTCACACAGCTCAAACAACATCTTCCGGAACTCCAGCGAGCGGTTGACCGGGGGAAAGCAGGTACCATCTTCGCTCGCGGATTCTTGGGAGCCGATCGGGCGCACCGTTACCTCGTGCTCTTCCAGAATTCCAGCGAACTGCGGCCGACCGGCGGATTTCCCGGGACCTACGGCCTCTTGACCGTGGAGGACGGTCGCGTGACCGACTGGCGTGCCGACGATATCTACAACCCTGACGGGCAGATCCCGTACGTGGTGATCCCGCCCGCGCAGATGCAGCACCTCACCCCCGGGTGGGGGATGCGTGATGCGGCATGGTTCGCGGACTTCACGGTCTCCGCGCAGCAGGTGCAGGAATATTGGCGTCTCGGCGGGGGCGTGGCCGTCGACGGCGTCCTGGCGGTGCAGCCCAGCGTGCTCGTCGCGATCCTGCAGGAAGTGGGACCCGTCGAGATGTCGGACTACGGGATCACGGTGACGCCCGAGAACCTCCTGCCGACGCTCCAGCAGGAGATCGAAGAGCAGCGACCGACCGGACAGCCAAAACAGGTCATCGCCGATCTCGCGCCGATCGTCCTGGATCGTCTTGCGGCGCTGCCCGCGGACAGCTGGGCACGGCTCTTCGGCGTGTTCGCGGACGCCCTCACGACGCGGGACATCCAGATGTCGTTCAGCTCGGATGCATCGCTGCAGGGATTCGTCGACCAGGAGGGATGGTCCGGACGGGTCGTCCAGATCGACGGCGACTTCCTGCTCGTGAACGTCGCCAACATCGGCGGTGCGAAGGCCGACGAGGTGACCGACACGTCGTTGAAGCTTGAAAGCCGTGTCGAGCAGGGCACCTTGGTGCACCGCCTCACCGTCACCCGGCAGCACAATGGCGGCTCGACCCCGTACGCCTTCTACAACAAGACGAACAAGTCGTGGATCCGCGTCCTGGTCCCGCAGGGGTCGACCTTGCGCGGCGTGTCGGGCAACGCGCACCCGACCTACCGTCCGCTTCTGGATTACACCGATCCGGACGTGCGGGCGAAGCGTGACGCCGATCTCGTCGCGTTCGAGGCGACGATGCAGCGGGATGAGCGATGGGACGCGACCGTGTTCGAGGAATCAGGGAAGACCGCGTTCGGATTCTGGATGGAGGTGAAACCGGGAGAGACCGGGCAGGTGCAGATCGAATACGCCGTTCCGGCATCCGCATTCTCCAAGGACTACATGTTGTATGTGCAACGGCAGCCCGGCATCAAGATCTCGAATCTCGAGATCACGCTCGACAAGCCGGGGTTCGTCGTGACCGGAGCGGAACCGGCTGTGGTCGAATGGCCCGACTCTTGGCGCCTTCATGATTCCTTCGACCGGGATCTCGTCCTGAAAGCGACGCTACGGTGAGCGCTTCACGAATGCGGATTTTCCTGATATAATCGGGAACTCTTTTGGTATGAGCGCCATCCGCAACTTCTGTATCATTGCCCACATCGACCATGGCAAGTCCACGCTGGCGGACCGCTTTTTGGAATTGACGGGCACGGTCCAGCAGCGACGGATGAAGGAACAGTACCTGGATCGCATGGAGCTCGAGCGCGAGCGCGGCATCACCATCAAGCTCCAGCCGGTCCGCATGCGCTATACGCTGGACGGGACCGAGTATGAGTTGAACTTGATCGACACGCCGGGCCATGTGGATTTCTCGTACGAGGTGTCGCGATCTCTGGCCGCCGTCGAAGGAGCGATCCTGTTGGTGGATGCCACCAAGGGTATCCAGGCGCAGACGCTAGCGAACCTCCACCTTGCCCAAGCCCAGGGCCTGACCATCATTCCTGCAGTCAACAAGATCGACATGCCGACCGCGCGCGTCGCGCACGTGCGCGAGGAATTGGCGTACCTCTTGGGCATCGAGGAATCCGAGATCCTCGAGGTGTCCGGCAAGACCGGACACAATGTGCAGCAGCTGCTCGATGAAGTCATCCGCCGCGTGCCTGCGCCGGAAGCAACGCTTCCGGAACTGCATGACGGCCGATTGCGCGCCCTCATCTTCGACTCC
>DATEYD010000147.1:0-3023 GCA_035583445.1 Minisyncoccota bacterium | reverse complement strand
CGACCCAAATGTGGGCGCCGGTTTGTGTGTCGATGAGCTGCGCCGTGACCCGGAGGCCGTCTTCGGAACGCCGGACACTGCCCTCCAATACGTAGCGTGCTCCGAGCTCGCGACCGAGCTTGGGGACATCTACGGCCTTGCCCTTGTATTGAAAGGTGGTGTTGCGCGCGAGCACACGCAGATCGCTCGACGCCCGCGACAGCGCGGTCATCAGGTCCTCGGTCAAACCGTCGCTGAAATACTCTTGTTGCGGGTCGCCACTTAGGTTGACGAAAGGGAGAACTGCGATCGCCGGGCCGTCGGGCGCGCCGAGCACCGTGTGCTCGGCCGCTCCTTCGGGTGTCGGCATCCAAAGGTCGCGGTAGAGCCACGCGCCGGCCGCGCCCACCAGCAGCAGGACCAGCGCCAAGGCCGGCACGGCTATGTGCCAGCGCATGCGGCGCTTAGAAACACTCTTGACCTGCTGCTCGCCCTCCCGAAACTCAATTAGGGGTGCATACGTGCCCTTCGGTAGGTCGATGTGAATGGCATCGCTTTGGCCCTCGGTCCCGTAGTATTCGCGAAGCTTCTCACGCAGGCGGCTGGCCTCGATCCGCACGACGGGATCCAAAATGGGGTCAAATGTTTCCGGACGATCGAAAACCTCCAAGGCGACGTTGTAGCCCTTCAGACGGTCACTTCGCCCCGCCAGAGTTTCATTGACGAGATATTCCAGGAACCGTTGCCGGCGTTGCGACAGGTGGAACGGGCCGCTGTTAAGGATACGGTCCAGTTGGTGACGAATCGCCTCCTGGTCGGACTCGCTCCAGTGTTTGCGCTGAATTTCCGTCACGTTCCAACTCCAAACGTGCCGAGCAAGCGCCAGTCCCGCCAATACCGGGGGATGCAGTTGCATACCGTTACATACTAGGACGAGCGGGCATGACCTGTCACGCTTCGAGGATCGTCCTTGTCATCGACGATCAGAAAGGAGCGCCGACATGAAAACGTTACTAGCAATCGCGCTTACAGTAGCAGCGCTGACGATCGGCACGGCAACCGTGGCGCCGATTTCGAGCACCGCCATCGCGGGCGGAGACAAACCCGTCAAGTGGTGCGGGGCGGCCGCGTGTGCCCACCGATTCGGTCCCCAACCGTCAGGAACGCATCGTGGGCGGTAAGCCGCAATAGGCACGCAAGCCGGTCTCTCAATCGGAGAGGCCGGCTGGCAGTCCTTCGGTTATGGAGGTCCGCTATGCGGCGACGGATGACGAATTGGGTGAACTATGACCCATGGGTTATTGGGGTCTTGGAACCCCTTCTCCTGCTCCTGTGTATAGCGTTGATTGGAGCAGTTCTGGGACTGCTCTGACCCCTTCTCGGCAGCCAGGGTCACAACGCGCGAACCACCGTCCCAATGTCCGCTTCTCTAATCGGCCGTTCGGGGTCAAGCGCTTTCAGACTATCCACCAATTCAGTGTCGACGCCGCTCGCGGGCTCGTGCTTCTCTTCGGAATCGGCACCAAGGCCCTTCCATCATGGGATTCGAAGACGAGGTGGAACAATCTTTGGGGCGGCCTTGCCGTTAGACGAACGGTAGGTCCAAGCGGACATACGATCTCACCTCATCCGTCGTCCCGCGAGGGAATCATTCCACCGCTCGGTGGAACTCGAGTTTCCTCCTATCGCCTTTGATCCCGCGCCGCTCTCATGCCGCTGCGACTTCCCGGGTCCAGCGGAACTCGGTGCCGTCAACCCATATGCGGTGCATGATCACGGCCAATCGACGCGCCAAGGCCACAATCGCCTTTTTTAGCCCGCGGTGCCTGGCGATCTTCATCGCCCAGGCCTTGAGCCATGACCATTTTGCCGAACGCACCAGCATGATATGGGCCGCTTCGTAGAGCATCATCCGCATCATCTCATCTCCGCACCGTGATATTCCGCCAGTTCGGTTGCTCTCGCCCGATTGATGCTTGGAGGGCGTCAGTCCAAACACCGCCCCGACCGCCTTGGAGTTTCTGAAGCGGGATGGCACGTCGACGGTGGCGCGATAGGTCAGTGCCACCACAGGGCCGACACCAGGGACCGTCATTAGGCGCCGGCACACGGCATCCTTCCGGACGATGGCCAGCAAGCGGCGGTGCAGGATGCCGATCTGCTCGCGAAGTACCCGCCGGACAATGAGTAGCGGTTCGACCAGCACGACCAAGTCGGGAAGGTTCTCGACAAGCTCCTTGATGCGCGCCTCGAACTTTACCGTCCCCACCACGCCCACCTTGAGACCGAAGTTGCGCAAGGTGGCGCGCAGATCGTTCTCAATGGCGATGGCCTTCGACTGCAGCAGTTTGCGGTGAGTCAATAGCATGCGCAGTTTCTGGCTACGCAATGTCTTCACATGCACCGGACGATAAAGCCCCGCCCGCATCATCTGCGCGATGCCGCGCGCGTCGTTGCGGTCGGTCTTGTTGATCTGTGCCTTCAGCACAGCCCGCATGTGTCGCGTCTCAACGCAGATCACTGGCAAGCCTGCTTCGGCGAGAGTGCTGAACAGCCATTGCGACAGCGGCCCAGCTTCCAGCCCGATTCGCTTCAAATGGTAGCACGGTTGCTTCAGAGCCTGCAGCAGAGCTTCAGGTTCGCTCGCAACCTTCACTTCCCGGACGATCCTGCCCCCATCGTCCACAATGCAGAGGCTCGTCTCCTTGACCGACACATCCAATCCAGCAAAATGGTCCATGCTGCGCTTCTCCTTCTGATGCTTGAGGCCGTAGATGCGGACCTCGTTTCACCATCAGTCTGAAGCGCAGCACCCCAAATCTTCAGCTATCCACAAGTACGCCGGCCGATTACCCCATCTTTGGGTCAGTAGCGGGCATCGCGTCACGTCAACGTCATGTCCGTTATTCCCCTCAAAGCGGGCATTCATCTGCGCGGTTTGCACGTCCGCTTAGTGCCAGAAGCGGACCTCTGGATGGCTGCCGTTTCACTGCAGATTGAATCTCAATTTTTCCCAACGTGTGGGCGGGGTACCGGCACAAAAG
>DATEYD010000146.1:0-1357 GCA_035583445.1 Minisyncoccota bacterium | reverse complement strand
GTTGTATCCGAACAGCGTGGAGTAGTTGCCGCTCGGGACGAGCGGTTGCGGGGCGAACATCAGGCCCACCACGCTCGACTCGCCGAGGCTCATGTCACCCATCCACGTCCAGTCCGACGGGTCGCCTTGCGCCATCCTTATCGAGGAGACCATCAGGCCTATCGTAGCCGACACATCATCAGCGTAGGCCATCGGATAGCCCCAGTCGAACGAGAACATGTAGTATTCGCCCGTCTCGGAGTCGAAGTACGCCGCACCGGGCATGTCCGTCAGCGTGTCGTTGCTGAAGTGGGCCCTCACACCGTAGAGTTCCGTCGGACCCATCGACTGCACGTATGCCACCACATATGACTGGCCGGTTCCATTGTCTATCCATCCGGCGACCACGGATCCATCTTGGATCGTCCCGTTGAACACGTCCTCGACTGTGTAATTATCCCCATCCTGAGTGTACGGGAGGCCGTACGACGACTCCATGGGATCGAAGTTCACGGAAGCCCCTTCGATCAGATACAGATACTCGTACGAGCCCTCGGAATACCAGTGCATGAAGTTGAACAGGACCATCTGTCTCAAGTTCGGGTCCTCGACCTCGGCGTAGATGCTCATCGGGTTGGTCCAGCTGATGTTCTCCAGCGGGTTCTGGTCGTACGTCAGGTTGGGGGCGTACGGGTCCGGGTCCAGCTGGACGTTGAGCATCAGGGACGGGACGCCGGAGCAGTCGGCCACGCCGTTCCACTGTGTGTGCGCGTACGCATCCACGGCCATCGGGAGGCCGTCGATTGGAACGACGTATATCTCGTATAGCCCAGCATCGTCAGTATATGTCTCGTTAATGTACGACAGGTCGGGCAGGGCTATCCTGACCCTGGCGTCGATCAGCGGGTCGCCCGAGTCGGAATCCGTCACGAACCCTGACACGAGGACGGTCTCCTCCATATCCGTGGGTATGAGAGCGAAGTCCTGAACCGTGGCGATCTCGTCAGGGACGGTCACGTCCACGTTCTGGTATCTGTAGTCCATCGTGCCCGCTCCGACGGTGTAATCCCCCGGCACGACGGATATGTTGTAGTAGCCGGTCGCATCCGTGTCGTCGTCGTCCGAGTAATCGTCAGATTCCGCCCACACCCATACGTCCTCGATAGGCGCACCGGTGATGGCATCGGTCACGACGCCCTCGAGCCATGCCGACACTGGCAGCAGCCCGAAGTCGTACCAGACATCATCCCCAGGAGACAAGGTCACGAAAGTGTAGTCCCTTGAGTATCCATCGGCCTCGGCAAACAGCCACATATCCGACCCGTCGAACGCTTCCAACTCGTAGTATCCAGTATCGTTCGTCGTCGCCATCACGAGT
>DATEYD010000145.1:0-1429 GCA_035583445.1 Minisyncoccota bacterium | reverse complement strand
CCGCTGAGCTCGAAGGGCATGAGGCATTCGGCCTCGCTGAGCCCGACCAAACCCAGGCTCTCCGCCACCCGTTTCTGCATTTCCTCCTCGCTCAGACGGGTGTAGCGCTCCAGGCCGAAACGGACGTTCTCGGCCACGGTCATGGAGTCGAACAGGGCCGCTCCCTGGAACAGCAGGCCAAATTTTTTAGTGACCCTCATCAGCTCGTCGTCTCTGAGATGGGTGATCTCGACATCGTCGACGTAGATCTCCCCAGAGTCAGGCTTGAGGAGGCCGATCAGGTGCTTGATGAGGACGCTCTTGCCCGAGCCGCTCTGGCCGATAACCACCATCGTCTCACCTCTCTCGATGGTCAGGTTGATCCCGCGCAGGACTTTCTTTAGCCCGAAGGATTTGTGGAGGTCGATGATCCGGATCATGTCAGCCGCCTTTGAGTGTGGCCGGAAGCAGCTTGCTGATAAAGAAATTGAGGATCAGGATCGAGATGCTGGAGATAACGACCGTGCGTGTCGTCGCCCGGCCGACCCCCTCCGCTCCTCCCTCAGTCTCCATGCCCTGCCAGCAGCCGACGATGGCGATGACGACGCCGAAAACGCACGATTTGATCAGGCCAGTGGCGACGTCCCAGAGCTCTGCGTACATCAATGTGTTTTGAACGTAGATCACCCGGTTGACCCCCATCAGGATAACATTATAGAAATACCCGGCGAGGATTCCGATGATGTCTCCGTACAGGACCAGGCAGGGCAGCATGAAAAACGCGGCCAGCGTCCGGGGAACGACAAGATAGCGGATGGGGTTGGCGCCGAGGCTGTGCAGGGCGTCGATCTGTTCGGTGATCCTCATGGTCCCGATCTCCGCCGCCATGGACGACCCGACACGCCCCGAGATCATCAGCCCGACCAGGATAGGAATCAGCTCCTTGGCCAGTCCGAGCGTGATGATCGGACCCGCGTAGGTCTCCGACCCGGGGCCGATATAGCGGTGGAAACCGGTATAGGTCTGGAAGCCGAAGACCAGCCCCCCGAAGGCGGCGGTCAGGGAGACGACCGGCAACGAGCGCACCCCGATCTCCTCGAGCTGCTGGAGCAGGGTCTGGTGCTCGCGCGGCCTCCGGAAGAGGTTCTTCATCGTCCTGAAGAACAGCAAACCGACAGAGCCGAGCTGCTCGAACGCACCGAGCAACAGAGCGTTCGGAGACAGGTTGGCCATATCAGGCTTCCGGATAGTGGAAATCGAGGTCGGCGTTAGCGAACCGGGCGTACTTGTTGAAGAAGGCCAGCTTGAGGATGTCGGTCGGGCCGTTGCGCTGCTTGGCGACGTTGACCTCGGCCAGGCCGCGGAGGGTCTCATCCTGGGGCTGGTAGACCTCGGGACGGTAGATGAAGATGACCACGTCCGCATCCTGCTCGATGGCCCCCGACTCGCG
>DATEYD010000144.1:0-1974 GCA_035583445.1 Minisyncoccota bacterium | reverse complement strand
CGACGGCAGGCAATACGTGCTGGTCGAGATGGGCCGCAAGACGGACAGACTGTTCGAACACACGGAGCGCCTGCAATGCTGAAGGAAAAAAAACCTGCTACCGATGTCGACTTGACTCTGAACCTCTGTCACTGCCTAGAGCACACTCTCGTACTCGTGCCGAGCCACGGAGGCGTGGAAGCTCACACCCTAGCGTGTCTCGAGTACATGACCTCGCTGGGCGCGCGCGTAATGCACTCGACACGCTGCCCCGACATCGCACTCCACCGATCGATGCTCGCGAGCATAGCCTACGAGTCGTTGCACGTGCAGAACTCCGATCGCACGTGGATCCTTTGGTTGGATTCAGACGTTTCGATCGACAAAGCGGAGCTTTGGCTGTTGTTCGAGGACTCGGTCGGGTTGATCGAAGCTCTGCCAGGACTCAACCCGTCAGTGTCCGCGCGCTATCTCACGAAGCTCTCGGGACGCCTCGCAGCCACCAGAGCGCCGAACCAGGCTGACGTCACCACGGCGTGCGGCAAGATGCAACCAGTATACAGTGGCCTCGGATGCTTCCTGAGCACCACGCAAGGCTTCCGAAGGCACTGCCAGCGGAGCTCGACCGCGCGGATCCGTCCCGACAGTGATGCGGAGATGTTCGTCGTGTGCAGCTCCGGCGTCGTTTTCGGAGCAGACAATCATCTGTCGTGGCGCACGGAAGACTGGTCGTACTGTGCAGCTGAGTGGGAAGACGGAGCGGTCTACCTCTCACGTGCTCGAGCACGACACAGCCGGCTCCTGCTCAATATGCCCGACGAGTTGCTGTGCGTCGCTGATGCCACCCCGCCGGAGGCACCGGCGGATACCCAAGTTGACGCAGCCAAGCCGCCAGAGCCTGACGCAGCAGGCTCGACACCGTAATCCGATGTTCCGCCGCGGCGAGCCGTATTTGCGCGATGAGAAGCGGAGGCATCTTCGCGAACCATCCAAGCAACGGCGGCTCGCCCGGACCCCTACATAGCTCAGGACCACGACGTCGGCGCTTCAAGGTGCCGCCCACGAGCCAGCGGCTCCGACGACGTCACACCCAAGACCGTTGCATGCGTAGTACGTCGTACGCCCCTTGACAGGCGCCGGATTGCAGTGGCTCCAGACGCACGCTGAAACGAGCGACGCGAGCAGCAACGCGAAAGCCTTCAACGGACCTCCTCGTATCCGGCTAACAGTTCTTCGGGTTCGATGAGCCGGTTCTCTTCGACCGCGGTCCTCGCGAGAGCGACCGCCCTACGCCACTGAGAGCGTCCACGGTCAGGCCTGTTGCGTGAACGCGTGCGCTTTTGCTCGACGTGCAACGACGCCACCACGTAGTCGGGAAGCCCAACGCGCACAGCCAGCAGCTCGTCGACTTCGAATCCGAAGCGCCCGCAGTATTCGTGAGCGCGCTGGATGTGTCCCGCAACGACCAGCCATCGCACGACCTCTTCCGGTCTGCGCAGCGTCACCGCTTTTGGTGCGCGAGCGCCAAGCGAAAGACACACTTGAGATCTGATGCGACCGTCGATTAAAGTCGATTCGTAGCGCGCGGGAGGAGGACCGAACCAGCCGCCAAAAACCGTGAAGGCGAGCAACGTGTTTTCTTCGGTGAGTCGCAACATGGGTACCGAGAGTATAGCCGGAGGGGCTGGCTTCGTCGACGGGTTCCGCTTCAGGATCATGCTGCACCCCTGGATTTGAAGGGAGATCAGCGTGGAGACCAAAAGCGCGATAGTGAAGCTGGCGAACGTCGCACAGCGTTCGAAAAACAAGCTGATGAAGCTAGAGGAGGAAAGTCACGAGACCGTGATGCACGCCGTGTACGGCGTGGAGGTCCTCGTGGGCGGAGCCCTCGGCGGAGTCGCGGACGGACTTGCCGGAGGAGCCGCAGGCGAGGCCGAAGTCATCGGAGTCCCGGTGGTTCCGGTGGTCGGGGCAATCCTCGCCGCAACGAGCCTG
>DATEYD010000143.1:0-2154 GCA_035583445.1 Minisyncoccota bacterium | reverse complement strand
CCATTCGGCTCCGACCGTGCGCCCCTCTCGGGGTCGTATAGGGTCATCATCACGTCATGCTGGAACGCGCCGGGGCTGAACCGTAAGCCCCCTGCCATCCCCGATTTCTCGGAGACGGCTGTATGCAGCAGGCCGGTGCCAGCGATGTCACGATCGCTATCGTGCAAAGGGCACCCGCAGATTGAATCCGTGCCCATTCGGGTATCAGGTATCCACCCACATGTCGAGCACGTACTGCTGCCAATGATGTCCGTCCTTAGGGACGGAAGGCCGTTCGTTCTGGCCGTCAACACATGAACCACTGCAGCTAGGATACTACTCGCCTATCCACTACATGTAGCGGACCAAATGCGGTGGAAATCGTTCTCCTAGCCGTTCTACCACCCGAAATGTTCCAGAACCATCGTATAGTAAGATTCCTCCAGCTCGCGCTGAGCACTCAGGAATGAAAACGATGGAAACGGTTTGAAGAGGTTTCCGCCAAGGCCTACTGGTTCTCTCCGCCCTCGGTCTTCTCCTCGCTGAGCGGGGTCTTGATGATCTTCTTCGGCACGACCTTCCTGTCAATGGGCCTTCTTATGACCATCCTCGGAGCTCCACCGGCTGGAGGCATGCCCTGCTGCGCCTGCGTCCCGGCCTCTTGAACCGACTGCTCTTCCTCGGCTGCGGCTGTCGGCCCGGATCCCGCGGGCGGCGGACCCTTCTTCGGAGGTGCCATGCCCGTCGGTGCGAACACTGTGCCGCACTTGTGACAGACTGTGGCCTCCTTCGGGTTGAGCGTACCGCACACTGGGCACGGAACCGGCCCCTCCTTCTTCTTTTCTTCTTCCTTCGCCAGCCAGTCCTCGAACGATATGTATCCCGGCTGCCTTCTCCACCAGGCCTCGAAGGTCTTGTCGTTGTACTTCTTGCCCAGTTCCGGCCTCGCGAGCTCGCGGTACTTCGAGACCACCTGGTCCTCGTACTGAGCCCTCATGCGATCCATGTAGTCCTCTTCCGCTGCGGCCTCGCCCACGAACTTGACTCCGCAGTTCGGGCACTCAACGGATGTGGCAGCTATCCAAGCGCCACACTCTGAGCACTTCATGGTGCCAGACTCGAATTCGACACCACACTTCGGGCATCTCTTGCTCGCCGCAGGTATGAACGCTCCGCACTCGCCGCACTCGACCAGCTTGCCGAGGCCGTACACATAAGTGTACACGAAGAAGCCTAGGACGATTCCTACCACGGCGATGATTATCAAGAGCAAGAGCCACAGCGGGATCAGATCGCCGCCGACCGATGCACTGACATGGACCGTCGTCACTGGATCGCTGTTGTAGTTCGACCCCAGGATGACGGCTCGTATTGCATATGACCCGGTCGCGATGTCAGATGGCACCAGCATCAATACATTGACCACTCCGCCATCGTCTGTCGTCTGATTGGCGGTTCTCGAACCCGCAACCGCCGCGCCAGTATCCTCGTTGTAAAGCTCGAAAGACACTCCTGGGAGACGCTTTACAGGATCGGCAGTCCCATCATATGTGACTTGGGCCACGATTATTATCGACTCGCCCGACTTGTACTCGTCGTCGTCCACCGAAATGATGACATCGACGACCAGCGCCTGGATCGTGAACGGCTTGACCGCCCAGTTGTTGTCCTCATTGGGTTCGTCGATGGACTGTAACCCGTCTATGTGCACCCATATCTCGTACGAACCGGGTACTGTCAGGTTGATCGTCCACGGAATGCTCACTACCAGCTTGTTTTGGGTCGGTGTACTCGACACGTTGTAGAACAGGCCCGTGTGGATCGAGTGGTTGTAACCGGGCATTCTCACGCCAATCTGGACTCTCACATTAGTCGCGTTGCTGCCGCCCATGTTCCAAACATTCGCGAATACCGTCACAACCTTGCCGAAGGTCTCGCCAGTCCTGTTCGTACCTCCAAGCTGCACGTAGATGTCATCAGTTGCTATCGCCAGGTCTGGCCTTACATCCAGGACCTCCACAGAGCCCGTCACGATGTTATTTGTGTAGCGGGTCTCGATCGGATCCGTTCCTGTCGGGTTGACAATGATGACCAGGCTAACCGGCGTTGTAGCGTTGAGAATCGGCGCGACGAATGAGAATGTCGCAGGGGCCACACCGCTGTCCTTCGTGAAGC
>DATEYD010000142.1:0-1678 GCA_035583445.1 Minisyncoccota bacterium | reverse complement strand
GGAATGTCCGTGGCAGTGATATCGGGCCCGTCCGAGGCGCTTGTTGGGCAGATCGTGGCGTTCAATGGAAGCTCTTCACTGTACTGGAAGAACGCAATTTTGGCCTGGGATTGGAACATGGGCGACGGGGTGACCATGGCCGGGCCGATCGTCGAGCACGCGTACGCCGATGCCGGCACATATGTCGTGTCCCTAGTGGTCACCGACAGCGCGGGCCGCAAGAGCTCGCGTGCCAGCGCCTCGATCGAGATACTGCGGCAATTGCTGCCTCCTGTAATCCAATTCTCCGTCAGCTTAAGTCATATGGATGTCACCGTTGAGGCATCGGACTCGTACGATCCTGATGGGACCATCGTATCATATGACTGGGACTTCGGCGATGGAGGAGTCGCGTCCGGCCTAACCGCAACCCACACGTATGTCGCGCCCGGAGCCTACAACATCGCTCTCGTGCTGACAGACAATGACGGCATGACCAACACGACGAGCAGAGATGTCATTATCGTCGACAGCCCGCCGACTGCCTCGTTCACGTATCTCACGTCGGGCACGACGGTCACGGTCGACGCGACCGGATCGGGAGACGACTACGGCATCGTCAGTTATTCGTGGGATTGGGGCGACGGCACTTCTGGAACTGGGCCTGTTGCGACCCACACATACGCCTCATCATATTCACCGGCCCAGACGGTTGCATCGGCGATTTCAACGAGCGACTATCCCCCACCCCCGTTCCCGGTCGTTGGGTACGTATACGCCGACGATGGGATCACTCCGGTGTTTGGTTGCACGGTCACCGTGACGAACATAAGGACTGGGGATTCTGGGACCACCACCACGGAATATGACTATGGAGTCTACATGATTGACCTCGCCGACCAGCTCTTCTTCCCATCGGGATGGATGGAGGGCGACTTCATCCAGGTCACAGCCGAAAGTGGCGTGTTCGCCGGATCGGCCTCTGGGCCCATTGAACCTGGTGTCGGATACCTATGGTTAGATGTGATCTTGGGACCGACGGTTTCCAGCTACACGATCACGCTGACTGTGACTGATACTATCGGTCAGACCCGCACAGCTTCGGAGAGCCTCCTCATAGCTCCGCTGCCAGTCGCGTCGTTCACTTACAGCATCAGCGACTACACCGTGAGCGTCGACGCATCGGGATCGAGCGCCCAGGCGGGCATCGCGAGCTACACTTGGAACTGGGGAGACGGGACATACGGATTTGGAGAGAGTGCCATCCACAGCTACACACCGGGGACATTCACGATCGTGCTGACGGTCATGGACACTCTGAACCAGATCGGCACGGCAACGGCGCAGGTGGCCTTCGCGCCGTACGCACTTGCGTTTGCGTATGTGGTCTCCGGGCTGACGGTTTCCGTCGATGCCTCCCCCTCGAGCGGAGGATCGATCGTTGATTATACTTGGTACTGGGGCGATGGTTCCACTGGCTCCGGGTTCATGGCTTCACACACCTACAGTGTGGCTGGAGCTTACACGATATCGCTCGTGGCCACCTACGATAATGGCGTCACCTACTCGATCAGCAAATCAGTCCAAACGGAAGGGCCTTCGGAGCGGACGGTCGACTACCTCTGGTACGACATGTTCAACGTGCCACTTGGAGAATGGTACGATGTGCGCTGGAGCGTCTACGGTGGCGAAGAGCCTC
>DATEYD010000141.1:0-1220 GCA_035583445.1 Minisyncoccota bacterium | reverse complement strand
CAGCAGGTGCTTCAGAGACATAGCCTCGTCGCAGGGACCTCCGAGGATGCGCGAGCCCATGACGACGTCGTGGCCGTCCTCAAGCAATGGCATCATCGCCAGTGCGTCCCTGGGATCGTATGTGTTGTCCGCATCGAGCATGATCACATAGTCTGATTTTATGAAACTGAATGCCTGGGACATGCCTCGTCCCTTGCCCCTGCCGTCCTGCGTGAAGACCCGCGCGCCTCTGTCGCGTGCCACGGCGACGGTCTGGTCGGTACTGTGCCCGTCCACAAGCCAAACGTTGACATCATAGCCCTTCTGAACGAGATCGTTGACTGGGATCCTGTCTATGACGCTCCCGACGCCTCTTCCCTCGTTGAGCGCTGGCAAGACGAATGAGACCTCAGGCATGCGAAGGATCCCCCACCTCTATACAAGAGGATGAATGATCCGAAAGTCGCGCGGCATGCACCGCTTCCGCTGCGTTATCATGCACCCTTCTGGCGCTGCTGCCATGTTCCACCAATGTCCCCTCCTATCTGCTTCCCCCACGCTTGGCTAGTTGAATAAAGACATAAATGGAAAAGGTTTGGATGGGGTCACCCTCATGTGAAGATGCCCGTTACCTCGGTGTAGCCACTTGCCACGACCGTCACTGTCTGCGGCGCTGGCGTAATCAGCCCCGGCACATCGCCGAAGCTCACCACGTATGTCCCTGCCGGGACGTCGACCCACAGACCCCAGTCGTTCCTCGCGATGCCGTCGATATAGACCGTCGACGGGACCGGCGGGTTCGTCATGACCCGCAGAGTGCCCGCGAGCTCGAAGACGGCGTCGTAGGACGTCGTCATGCCCGCGACGATCTCGATCAGCAACGGCTCAGGCGTTATCGCGCCGAAGACATCGCTGAACGACAGCGTGTGCATTCCGACCGGTACTTTCACCCAGTTGAGGCCCCAGTGGCTCATCCACTCTCCGTCGAGGTAGACCATCGTCGGCACTGCGGGGTTCGTCGTCACACGCAGCATGCCGTAGGTCAACGGGTCCGGCCCAGGCGCACCTGGACTCGAGACGAACGTGCCTATGACCTGCTGGAACCCGCCAACCGTGACCTCCACGGTCTGCGGCGCCGGGGTCGCATAGTTCGCGACCGCGCCGAAGCTCACTGTGTATGTGCCTGCTGGCACATAGTTCCAGAAGCCCCAGTCGTTCCTCGGGATGCCGTTCACATACAC
>DATEYD010000140.1:0-1600 GCA_035583445.1 Minisyncoccota bacterium | reverse complement strand
CGAATGTCGTGCACCAGTTCAGCGCTGGCGTCGGGTCCTACACTGTTACTGTGTATGCAGACGATGGTCACCTGGGCCAGGCCCCGAGGCCTGTCCCTGCGTCCCACGGAATCTCTGTCACGGCCAACAACCCACCGACATGTTCGGTTCCGGACAGGACCAACGTCCCCAAGAGCGAGCCGGTCGTGTTCCTCGTAACGTCGGATGATGCGAACGTGAGGGACCAGCACCGCTACACATGGAACTGGGGCGATGGCAGCGCTCTGACCGTGACGAGCGTCAAGCAGGCTACGCACACCTACGCTCAGGTGAATACGTACACGCTGCTGGTCTACGCTGACGACCTCACGAACCTTGCAGGGCACAATGTGTCCGACACAGGCTCTATCCAAGTCGTGAGGTTCACTCCCGACACTGCACCTGTGGCGACAATGGTGAAGGACATCGTGACCGTGGTCACGGGCCTGAAGGTGACGTTCACAGGCACTGCGACGGACGCGGAGGGCGACATCTGCACGATGGTATTCGACTTCGGTGACGGCACCGATGCGACGATGGTGCAGGATTCACCCAACTCGTCAGTGGTTGCTACCCACACATACACCGCAGGCGGACCGAAGACCGTGTACCTGTATGCGGACGACGGTACGCTGGTGGGACAGACCTCGATGAGCTTCGCCGTTGGCACGACCTTCACCCTCAGCCTCGCGACCGGATGGAACCTGGTGACTGTGCCTCGTGTCGGCTTCGGCTACATGGCGAGCACGCTTGGCTTGAACACTGGAGACACGGTGTCCTCATGGAACCCGACGACGAAGACCTACAAGAGCTACATCGTCGGAGTCCCAGTGAACAACTTCGCGATCCTACCGGGCGTTGGTTACTGGATCAACGTGCCGACCGGGACGAGGACGCTTACCCTGCAGGGAAGCATCCCGACGACCACGCAGTACATAACGGTCCTTGTCCCCGAGGTTGGTGGCTGGGCGATGATAGGCTTTAACTCGCTCAGGACCAACATGCACGCGGCGGACATCCCTGCGATGTTCAACATCGTCGACAGCATAACGACGGTGGCGAAGTACAACCCGGCCACGAAGACATACACGAGCTGGCTCAGCATCATACCGGCGATCAACAACTTCTTGCTGGTCCCGGGACAGGGATACTGGATCCTGACGAGCTCGAGCGGCGTGTTGGCCTACGATCCTCAGTGAGGGGACGAAGAGCGGCCTAAACCCTTTCAAACCCTCTATTTTTCCATTTCTCTGCCTAGCGAAGCGGCCATTTCTGAACCGCAGGACCTCTCACGGAGTCCTCGTTGAGCCCTCACAATCCACAATGGGATCGTGACGTTCTCCAGCGACAAGATTGAATATAGGCTTGACGTATGCCCCATAGGGATTCGGATATGAACGGCATCGGCAGTATTGAATACGGTATCGACACGAAGGGGAGTCCCCGTCCGAGGGAGATTAGAATGACTCGCTTGACAGGATCGATGGAGAATGGGAAGGCAGGCAGTTCGCGATTGAAGAATCTAGGATCGGCATATGCGGGAAGGAGATACGTGAAGACGGTCTCGATGCTTCTCGTCTTC
>DATEYD010000139.1:0-10366 GCA_035583445.1 Minisyncoccota bacterium | reverse complement strand
ATGCCGGCTCCCGAATTTTCGGGATGAAGATATAGTCTGCGCTCACAGTGATGTGGGAAGACGTGACGAGAGGACCGGGACGAACGAACCGCTGGTGTACCGGCTGTTCTGCCAAGAGCACTGCCGGGTAGCTATTGTTCGGTTCCGATAAGCGCTGAAAGCATATAAGCGCGAAACGGGCCCCAAGATGAGATCCTATGGATTCCTGGAAGATTACCAGGTTGATAGGGCGCAGGTGTACAGACCGCGAGGTCTTCAGCCAAGCGCTCCTAATGAATCCAAATCCACTTTCTTCCGGCGGTCCGATGCACTGCATCGCGATCGCATGTGCGGTGATTGATGCCATGATTCCACCCAGATCGGCGTTGAGGTAAGGGGATTTTACCGCGGGTGCTCCACCCGTTCCCATTCCGAACACGGAAGTGAAATCCCGCCGGGCCCATGATAGTCCCTTCGGGGGCGAACGTAGGTCATCCCCTTACCCCAGTCCCGATCACGCAGGCCCCGTAGCGGGGCCTTTTGCGCGGTTTGCATTAACCGGGGATGTGGGGTATAATATTCACCGGAGGTAATGCATGTCCGATTCCTACGCCGGCCTGCCACTGCAGGTGCGGCAGTGGGATGGGTACTACAGCACCGAGGATCCGTTCCATGCGGCGCAACGCATGCGTGGCGGCTGGGTCGTCGTGTACGACCTGCGGCCCCTCGAGCTCGTGGCGCTCATGCTCGGCCTGCGGTTCACGCCGTGGCGCCGGCCGCGGGTCATCCGCTACGTGGAAGGAGAAGACCGCTACGCGATACGACCGCTCGCCACGATGCCGATCGGGTTCCAGCGCCGGCACGCGCCCACCTGGCTCACCTGGTGGAGCCTGTTCTGGGCCTTCTGGTTCTCCGCACCGCGAAGCCGACCCCATCCGGAGTCGGCTTCTTCCATTTTCGGGGCGGCGGCGTATGATCGCCCCGGTACCTAGGAGGTCCCTTGTACATCCTCGAAGCGCCCAACGCGCTGCAATTCCTCGTGCTTTGCCGGCTGTTCGACGATCGACACGCACAGTACATCAAGAGCCCATCGCAGAACTACGTCATCCTACATACGGAGATCGACGCCGACCTCCGAACGGAGCTTGAACGTCTCGGGTGCCACGTGGCACCCGTCTAGCACCGGAGGAAATACGCGACATCCGTGAGCGGGGCATGGCCCCGCTCCTTTCTTTTGATACAATGACGGCATGCCCCGACTCCTCAAGCAAGTCGCCTACGGCATCGTGTTCGCCGCCCTCATCGGCCTGGTCCTCTGGCCGGTCTACCGCCTGTTCGTGCCTTCGCCGTCCTGCACGGACGGGATCCAGAACCAGGAGGAGGAAGGCGTGGACTGCGGCGTGATCTGCGGCGTCACCTGCCCGCCGGCGCTGGTGCCCCTGACCGTGGAACCTGTCCGGATCATCCTGAACGACAACGGGTCATGGGACGTGA
This sequence comes from Minisyncoccota bacterium, assembly GCA_035583445.1. Taxonomy (GTDB): domain Bacteria; phylum Patescibacteriota; class Minisyncoccia; order 2-02-FULL-40-12; family GWA2-44-9; genus JAGOPO01. The sequence continues at coordinate 8,893 of DATEYD010000139.1, read as the reverse complement.
TCGTGCAGCTCGAGAACGAGAACGCGGTCTACGGCGCTCCCGAGGTGCCCTACGTGCTCACCGTGTCCGACGGGGACGGTGCCACGCTGGTGACGCGGCGCGGCGACGCCTACGTGAATCCGCTGCAGACGACCTACCTCGTATTCCCGCTCATCAAGATCGAAGGAGCTCCCGTGAGCGCCACATTCGCCGTCGATCCGGCCGAGGTGCAATGGCTAGCCGGCACCGCGACCGACACGACATTCGCGGTCCGCAGCGACGCGCTGACGCCGTCGGACGAGCGGACGCGATACGAGGCGATCGTCATCAACCGCACGCGATTCGATTTCGACCTGGTGGACATCGTTGTCCTTCTGGAGGATAGTGCGGGGTCGGTGATCGGGGCGGGCAGCACGAGCGTGCGCACGCTCCGCGCCGGCGAGGAGCGGGGATTCGTGGTCGACTGGCCGTTCGCCGTGCCGGGAGCTGCCCGCGCGCGTGCATACGTGACCACGAACCTGTTCTCCAACGACAACTATCTCCGGGAATATGGTACTCAAGGACGCGTTCCAGGATTTTAGGCGGTGGATCGCCGGACTGGATGCGCCGTTGCTCTGGAGCGTCATCGCGCTCGGGGTCATTTCGGCGCTCAACCTCTTCGGCGTCGGTGGAGCCGACCACACGCTGTTCCAGCGCCAGCTGGTGCTGGTCGTGTTGAGCGTCGTCGTCATGGTGCTGGTCTCCACCACCAACTACCGCTACTTGAAGAACTGGACGGTGCCGGTGCTCGTTTTCTATGGGCTTACCATCGCGCTGCTGGCATCGACGCTCTGGTTCTCCGAGATCCGCAACATCAAGGCGTGGGTATTCATCGGAGGATTCCAGTTCGAGCCGTCCGAGTTGATGAAACTGGCGCTCGTCATCCTTCTGGCGAAATATTTCTCGCAACGGCACGTCCACATCAACCAGTTCCGGCACGTGCTCGTGTCCGGGATCTACGTCGCGCTTCCTGCGGTCATCGTCCTGGCACAGCCCGATCTGGGGTCCGCCGCCATCATCGGTGTCGTCTGGCTGGCCATGCTCATTTCCGTCGGCATCAACCGGCGGCACCTGTTCCTCCTGATCTCGCTCGCACTTGTCGGCGGGTATATGGCATGGATCTGGGGGCTCGCGCCGTACCAGAAGGAGCGGATCCTGGCGTTCGTGGACCCGTATCGGGACCCGAGCGGATACGGATACCACATCATCCAGTCCCAGACCGCGATCGGCGCCGGGGGATGGTTCGGGCAGGGGCTGGGCGAGGGATCGCAAGCGACCCTGGGATACCTGCCGGAGCCGTACAACGACTTCGCGTTCGCCGCGTTGGTCGAGCAGTTCGGGTTTGTCGGCGCCGCGGTTGTCCTGGGGCTCGCGTTCACCGTGGTCTGGCGGGTGCTTCGCGTCGGACGTTCATCAGCGAACAATTTCGCGCGGCTGTTCTGTGTCGGGGTCGCCACGGTCATTAGTACTCACGTCTTCATTAGCGCCTCCGTGAACATCGGGCTCCTGCCCATCACCGGCATCCCGTTCTCGTTCCTTTCGTATGGCGGTTCCCACCTGCTTTCGTTGAGCGTCGCCCTGGGAATCGTACAAAGCATCGCCCGCCATGGCTGAAAAAGGCCTCACCCTCGTCGTCGACACCCCGGATCCCACCTTCTTGGCGCTTACTCTGCTGGATGCCGAAGGGACGGCCATCGGGACCCTGGAGTACCCTCTGGAGGGGTATGTGGATAACGTCCTCTTGACCGCAGTTGACATTCTGCTCAAGAAGCATAGCATGGATAGGTTCGCGCTTGATGCCGTCCAAGCGGGGGGAGGGATTGACAGAAACTCCTCTCTGTGTAGGATTGTCAGATCCTTTGCTTCCGCTGTAGCGGCGACCCGTGCGGGGGGCCGATAACCGGCATTCCGCCTTGCCAGGGCAGGCTTCTGGGACCTCTCGATGACCGGGGGATCCGGGGCCATCCCTCTCACCCTGTGCTTGTTCAGACAACCGACTAACCGAAGTTGAAGCCACGGCACCCTGGAAGGGCCGTGTTTTGCTGTCGAATGACCACTTCCCGCAAACTCTTCACCCGCTATGCCGGCCTGCAAGAGATCGAGGCGCCGAACCTCGTGCAGGTTCAGTTGGATTCGTACGAGTGGTTCCTCAAGCACGGGCTCAAGGAGCTCCTGCGCGACGTGAGCCCGGTGGAGGACTGGACCGGCAACGAACTGGAGCTCTCGTTCCATGACTTCAAGCTGGACGAGCCCAAATACACGGAGCGCCAGGCGGTGGAGAAGAACGTTTCCTACGAGGCCCCGCTGAAGTTCAAGGTCACCCTGAAGAACAAGCGCACCAAGCATGCCCGCGAGCAGGAGCTGTTCGTCGCCGACCTCCCGCTCATGACCCCCCGCGGCACGTTCATCATCAACGGCGTCGAGCGTGTCGTCATTTCACAATTGATCCGTTCCCCTGGCACCTTTTTCCAACTTTCCAGCGCATCCAAATACAAGAAGTACTTCGGCGCCAAACTCATCCCCAGCCGGGGCGCCTGGCTCGAGTTCGAGACCGAATCCAACGGCGTCATCTCCGCCCGCATCGACCGCAAGCGCAAAGTGCCCGCCACGGCGCTGTTGCGCGCGTTCGGCATCGCGTCAGACGACGAGATCAAGAAGCTGTTCGCGGACGTCGACACGGACCCGAACGTGAAGTTCATCCTGGCGACCATCCTCCAGGACCCGTCCTCCAGCGAGGGCGAAGGCATGATCGAGGTCTACAAGCGCATCCGCCCGGGCGATCCTGCGACCGTCGATACGGCCAAGCAGATGGTCCACAACATGTTCTTCAACGCGGCTCGCTACGACCTGTCCAAGGTCGGCCGCCACCGCATGAACAAGCGATTCGCGGAGAAATTGAGCGTGGACGACAAGGCCACCCGCGTCCTGCGCAAGGAGGATGTGGTCAACGTGCTGCGCGAGATCATCCGCCTGAACAACGACCCCGCAGCCGCGCCGGACAACATCGACCATCTGGGAAACCGCCGCGTGAAGACGCTCGGCGAGCTCCTGCAGGACCGCTTGCGGGTCGCCTTCGCACGCATGGAGCGCATCATCAAGGACCGCATGTCCACATCGGACATCACCCAGGTCCTCCCCAGCACGCTCATCAACAGCCGCCCCCTGGTCGCGGCGCTCAAGGAGTTCTTCTCCTCGGGCCAGCTCTCGCAGTTCATGGACCAGCACAACCCGCTCTCGGAGCTCGAGCACAAGCGCCGTCTGTCGGCCATGGGACCGGGCGGTCTGACCAAGGAGCGCGCATCGTTCGAGGTTCGTGACGTTCACCCGTCGCACTACGGCCGCATCTGTCCGGTCGCGACCCCGGAAGGACCGAACATCGGTCTCGTCGGTCACTTGGCGCTCTACGCCCGCATCTCGCCCCTAGGCTTCATCGAGACGCCGTACTTGGAAGTGAAGAATAGCAAGGTCACCGGCACCGTCGACTATCTCGATGCGACCGAAGAGGAGCGCTACATCATCGCGCAGTCCGGCGCCGCGACCGATGCCCACGGCAAGATCGTCGGCGAGCGCGTCGTCGCCCGCGTGAAGGGCGAGCCGGGCACCGCGCTTCCGGAAGAAGTCGAATATCTCGACGTCTCCCCGCGCCAGCAGTTCTCGGTCACCACCTCCCTCATCCCGTTCTTGGAGCATGACGACGCGAACCGCGCGCTCATGGGATCGAACATGCAACGCCAAGCGGTGCCGTTGATCATACCGGAAGCGCCGTACGTCGGCACCGGCCTTGAGGGCAAGGTCGCGCTGGACTCCGGCCTGGTCCTGACCGCCCCGGAGGCAGGGACAGTAACGGATGCCGATGCGTCCCACATCGTCATCGCAGGCACGTCCGGCGAGAAGCACGAATTCAAGCTCCTGAAGTTCGCCCGCTCCAACGCGTTCACGGCCATGAACCAGCGGCCGTTGGTCACGAAGGGCGACAAGGTGAAGAAGGGCGAGCCGATCGCGGACGGTCCGTCCACGTTCGGCGGCGAATTGTCGCTCGGCCGCAACCTCCTGGTCGCCTACATGTCCTTCGAGGGGATGACCTTCGAGGATTCCATCGTCATCTCCGAGCGCCTCGTCAAGACGGACATCCTTTCGAGCATCCACATCCACGACTACATCGTGGATGTCCGCGAGACGAAGCTCGGCCCCGAGGTCATCACCTACGACATTCCGAACGTCGCTGCAGAGCGATTGGCGGATCTGGATGCCGACGGCATCGTCCGCATCGGCGCCGAAGTCCGCAGCCAGGACATCCTTGTCGGAAAGATCTCGCCGAAGGGTGAGTCCGACCTGACCGCTGAAGAGCGACTGCTTCGTGCGATCTTCGGCGACAAATCTCGCGACGTGAAGGATACGTCCCTGCGCCTGGACTACGGCAAGCAGGGCCGCGTCGTCGGCGTGAAGGTCTTCTCGCGCGATGAGGGCGACAAGCTCGACGCCGGCGTCATCAAGCGCATCCAGGTGTCGGTCGCGCAGCTGCGCAAGATCCAGGTGGGCGACAAGCTCGCCGGACGCCACGGCAACAAAGGCGTGATCTCCGCCATCCTCCCCGAGCAGGACATGCCATTCCTCGCGGACGGCACGGCCGTGGACATCATCCTGAACCCGTTCGGCGTCATTTCCCGTATGAACATCGGGCAGCTCTTCGAATCGCACCTCGCGCTCGCCGCGAAGAAGCTCGGCTACACCGCCGCGACGCCTGCCATGGCGGGGCCGGACAAGGACGCCATCGCGAAGGAGCTCGAAGCTGCCGGTTATCCCGCCGACGGCAAGATGCAGCTCTTCGACGGCAAGACCGGGCTGCCGTTCGCGCGTCCCTGCCACGTGGGCATCACCTATTTCATGAAGCTGATCCACATGGTGGAGGACAAGATCCACATGCGGTCCATCGGTCCCTACTCCCTCATCACGCAACAGCCGTTGGGCGGCAAGGCCCAGTTCGGCGGCCAGCGGTTCGGTGAGATGGAGGTGTGGGCGTTGGAAGGCTACGGCGCGGCGCACACCCTGCAGGAGATGCTGACGATCAAGTCGGACGACGTGCTGGGCCGCGCCAAGACCTACGAGAGCATCGTGAACGGCGAGGAGATCACCGCCCCGCACCTGCCCGAGTCCTTCAAGGTGCTGCTCGCTGAGATGAAGGGATTGGGACTGAACGTGGAACTGATAGAACGCTAAACCGCCATGCAAGACCCCCTCACCATCATTCGCATCAAGCTGGCATCCCCCGAGGACATCCTTGGGTGGTCGTACGGCGAGGTCACCAAGCCGGAGACCATCAACTACCGCACCCAGAAGGCGGAGCGCGAGGGTCTCTTCTCCGAGGCCATCTTCGGTCCGACCAAGGACTGGGAGTGCTACTGCGGCAAATACAAGCGCGTCCGATACAAGGGCATCATCTGTGACCGTTGCGGCGTCGAAGTCACCCGGGCCATCGTGCGCCGCGAGCGCATGGGCCACATCAAGCTGGCCGCGCCGGTCGCGCATATCTGGTTCCTCCGCGCCATCCCGTCCAAGATCGCGCAGGTGTTGGGCATCTCGTTGCCCGAGCTCGAGCGCGTCGTCTACTTCGCGTCCTACATCGTGACGCGGGTCAACGACGACCTGAAGACCGAGGCCATGAAGCGCATCGAGGCGGAATTCAAGAGCCGCATCAAGAATTCCAAGGACGAGGAGGAGACCGAGATGCTCAAGGACCTCAAGGACCGCGAGCGCTCAAACCTCAAGAACCTCCGCAAGTTCCAGGTCCTCTCCGAGCTGGACTACCGCGACCTGTCCATGAAGTACGGCGAGGTCTTCGAGGCCGGCATCGGCGCCGAAGCCATCCGTCGGCTCTTGGAGCATGTCGACCTGGAGGAGCTGGCGGTCGCCATCGAGGCGCAGTACGCCCGCGAGAACAACCCGCTCGAGGCACGTAAGGTGTCCCGCCGCCTGAAGCTCATGCGCTCCATGCAGAAGGCCGGCGTCCGTCCCGAGTGGATGGTCCTGACCACGCTTCCCGTCATCCCGCCCGCATTGCGGCCGATGGTGCCGTTGGAGGGTGGCCGCTACGCGACGTCTGACCTCAACGACCTGTACCGCCGCGTCATCAACCGCAACAACCGTCTGAAGCACCTCTTGGAGCTCAAAGCCCCCGAGGTCATCGTGAAGAACGAGAAGCGCATGCTCCAGGAGTCCGTGGACGCGTTGATCGACAACTCCATGCGCCGAGGCGCCGCGACGACTGCCGCGACGACCGGCAACAAACGCGCGCTGAAGTCGCTTGCCGACATGCTCAAGGGGAAGCAGGGCCGTTTCCGCCAGAACCTCCTAGGCAAGCGCGTCGACTACTCCGGCCGCTCGGTGATCGTCGTCGGTCCCAAGCTCTCCATCGGCGAGTGCGGCCTTCCGAAGCGCGTCGCCCTGGAGCTCTTCAAGCCGTTCGTGATCGGCAACCTCATCCGCCAGGGCCTGGCGCACAACATCAAGTCCGCCGGCCGTTTGATCGAGCAGGAGCTGCCCGAGGTATGGGCCGCGCTGGAGACCGAGATCGAGGGCAAGCTCGTGCTCCTGAACCGCGCACCGACCCTGCACCGCCTGTCGGTCCAGGCGTTCAAGCCGATCCTGATCGAAGGCAAGGCGATCCAGATCCCCGCACTGCCGACCACGGCGTTCAACGCTGACTTCGACGGCGACCAGATGGCCGTCCACCTGCCGCTGACGCGCCAGGCCCAGCAGGAAGCGCGCGATCTGATGCTGGCCACGCACGGCGTGCTCAAGCCCGCGACCGGTGAGCCCGTGGCCGCGCCGAAGCAGGACATGGTGTTCGGCTGCTACTACCTCACGAGCGTCGAACCCAACGGCAAGGGCGAGGGGAAGATGTTCTCGTCCTTCACCGAGGCGCGCTTGGCATACGAGAACAGCGTCGTGGACCTGCGCGCCCTCATCAAGGTCCCGTTCGAGCCCGCTGCCCCCGTTACCGTCACGAGCCCGCTCACGGGCACCATCGCAGAGCCCGGGATCATGGAGACGACCGTCGGCCGCATCATTTTCAACGAGAACATCCCGGCCGGCTATCCGTACGTGAACCGCCATCTCAACGCGACCGACCTGAAGATCCTGGAAGGAAGCATCCTGGACGACTACGGCGAGGACGAGACCATCCGCTACCTGGACCGCATCGCCGCGATCGGCTTCCACTATGCGACGCACTCGGGCGTGTCCCTGAGCATGGGCGACATCAATCCGCCGCAGGAGAAGTTCGCCGTCATCGCGGAGGCGGAACTCGCGGCCGAGAAGAACGTGAAGCTCTTCAACGAAGGCATGCTCTCGGAATACGAGCGCCGTTCGAAGAACATCGCGATCTGGAACGCCGCGAAAACGAAGGTCTCCGGCATCATCAAGAAGGGATTGGATCCCCTGAGCTACGTGTTCATGATCATCGACTCCAAGAGCCGTGGGAACTGGGGCGTCCTGGACCAGATGCTCGGCATGCGCGGCATCTTCGCCAAGCCGTCCGGCGAGCTCATCGAACTCCCGGTCAAGAGCTCGTTCTCCGAAGGCGTGCAGCCTCTGGAATACTTCTTGTCCAGCCACGGCGCCCGCAAGGGATTGGTGGACACGGCGCTACGCACCGCATCGGCCGGATACCTGACCCGCCGTCTCGTGGACGCCGCGCAGGACATTGTCGTCCTGGACGAGGACTGCCATGAGAAGGAGGGCTACGTCATCTACACGGAGGATTCCAAGTTCTCGGGCGAGCCGTTCGCCAAGCGTCTCCGGGGCCGCGTCGCCATGGAGGACATCAAAGACCTCGCCGGCGAGGTGCTCGCGAAGAAGGGCCGTGTCATGGACAAGGAGACGGCGAAGCGCATCCAGGATGCCGGCGTGGGCCACGCGCGCATCGCCTCCGCGGTGACCTGCGGGTCGTTGGGCGGCGTCTGCCGCCGGTGCTACGGGACCGACCTCTCGAAGAACGAGCTGGTGCAGATCGGCGAAGCCGTCGGCATCGTGGCTGCGCAGGCCATCGGTGAGCCGGGCACGCAGCTGACCATGAAGACCTTCCACACCGGTGGCGTGGCCGGCATGGGCGCCGACATCACGATGGGCCTTCCGCGTGTCGAGGAACTCTTCGAGGCGCGACCGCCGCAGTTCAAGGCGCTGATCGCCGAGGCTGACGGGTCCGTCGCGGCCGTCGAGGAGCGCGGCAAGCACAAGGCCATCATCATCCACGACGCCGAGTCCAACCAGCCGAAGGAATATCTCGTCTCGCCGAACACCGCCGTGACCGTTGCGGTCGGCGATCCGGTGAAGCGCGGCGACCGGCTGTGCGAAGGTCACGTGGACCTCAAGGAGCTCTTCGCCCTGACCGGCGACCTGAACGCCGTCGCACGCTACATCATCCGCGAGGTGCAGGGCGTCTACTTCCCGACCGGCGACACGATCAACGACAAGCACGTCGAGCTCATCGTCCGGCAGATGTTCAGCCGTGTCCGCATCACGGACCCGGGCGACACGGAGCTCTTGACCGGGGATGTCGTCGAGAAACGCAAGCTGATGCAGGCGAACATCGACGCCAAAGAGCGCGGCACCAAGCCGGCGGGTTGGGAACAGTTGGTCATGGGCATCACCAAGGTGTCCCTGACCACGGAATCCTTCCTCTCGTCCGCGTCGTTCCAGGAGACGGCCAAGGTGCTCATCGATTCCGCCGTGCAGGGCAAGGAGGACCCGCTGCGCGGCCTCAAGGAGAACGTCATCATCGGCAAACTTATCCCCGCGGGGACGGGACTCAAGGAGCAGTTGGAGGTATAATGGCGAGGAAAGCGCCCCCACGGGGGCGCTTTCATTTCATACGAAC
>DATEYD010000138.1:0-1053 GCA_035583445.1 Minisyncoccota bacterium | reverse complement strand
GATGACGAACCTCACATTGGACAGATGATCCGGGTCGCCGACATATACCAAACGATCGGCATCTTCAGGTCGCGTTCCATCGATCAGACGATTGAGTTCTTCTATCTTCCCGCGTTTGCGTTCCCAACCGATGAATTTCTGTTCGGATTCACTCCAGGTGCGGTTCCGATGGAAAAGGAAGAAACGCTGACCGCCATACCGATGGTTCAGAGCTTCGAGGCTCTCGGTCACAGTCTGGAGCAGTCTTTCGTCGTCCTCACGATGCGCCTGATCCGAATCGGTGTAGTCCGTGAAGAGGCTGAAGAGCAGATTGCCTTCTTTGTTGGCCAGGTACCGGATTTCCAGCTTCTCCACCTCTGCCCGGATCGTCTCCGCGTTCCCTATCAGCACGGGCACAACGACTAACGTTCGAAATGCGTCAGGAATGGACGAAACCTCGAAATCCATCTTTGGAAGAGCTCGGGGTGGAAGTAGTCGCATGACGAGGTAATTCAAAACCTCGAGCGCGAGTTGGCTGACGGGGATCAGCAAAAGGAGGGCGATCACAAGCCGGACCCAGGGCGTCTGTCCGCGCAGACCGAGCAGGACGATCAGGGAGATGAATACAGCGGAGAAGAGGCTGAGCCCAAGAAAGTACGCTGCAGAATGATGGCGGTATACCCACTGCAGGACGCGGAAACGTGGCGCCTCATGGCAGAGCATGAGTCGCGCAAGTTCGCGCCTTCCTTCACCCATCAGATAGGTCCCGACGTGGATCCGCCGGTCATCTTCCGTCGCTTCATGTGCGGCTTGCATAGATAGCTCAATGGCGTGTCGTGCGACCTGGTCTTCCGCCTGACCGGACCGACGCGCGAGCTCTTCAATCCCACGGCGATACCGATCGCGCGTGTCGAAATCCATCTTAGGATAGACCCCGGATGGATCCAGCCGAAGCAACCGCTCCACGCGGCTGAGCTGCTCGAAGATTCGTCTCCAATCCAACAGGGCGAGCTGTCGCAAACTGGTAAACGCATTCCCGATCGATATCTGATCCTTCGTCTGGCGGTTTTGCTC
>DATEYD010000137.1:0-1111 GCA_035583445.1 Minisyncoccota bacterium | reverse complement strand
GATGGTGTTGTGATAACATGCGGTCTACTGAAGATGTACGTGTACGCTCATCACTTGTCTGCCTCGCCCATCACGGGGTCGATGCTCCCGATGATCGCGACAATATCCGACACCATTGCGCCCTGGACAAGAGTCGGGAGGGCGGAGATGTTCGTCATCGATGGAGCGTGGATCTTCATCCGCCACGGTTGACCCGTCCCGTCGCTCACGATGTAGAACCCCAGCTCCCCTTTCGACGACTCGATCCCCTGGTATACCTCACCCACAGGAGGATCGATGCCCATGTTGATCAGCATGAAGTCCTGGATCAGTTCTTCCATCTTCGTGTACGTGCGGTGCTTGTCCGGGAGGACTCGTTTGGGTTCAGCAGCATCAATTGGCCCGTCGGGCATCTTCTCGAGCGCCTGGCGCAGGATCTTTGCGCTCTCGCGCATCTCTCCGATCCGCACGTAGAACCGTGCAAGTGAGTCGCTCTCGGTCAGCGTAACAACATCAAAATCCAGCTCCGGATAGACCAGATACGGAACGTCCCGGCGGAGGTCGCGGGGAATCCCGGCGGCACGGAGGATCGGGCCCGTCACACCCAGGGCGACCGCGTCTTCCGGCGACAGATAGCCGACGTCCTGGCATCTGTCTATGAAAATCCTATTGCGGGAGAGCAGCTTCTCGACGTCCCTGAGGTCTTCTTCGAATTCATCGAGGAATCTCTGGAGCATTCCGGTGCACTGAGGGGTCCAGTCCTGCTGGAGGCCGCCGATCCGTGCATAGCTCGTGGTGAACCGGGCTCCGCACAACACATCGTAGATATCCAGCAGCTTCTCCCGCTCGCGGAAGGTCCACAGGAGCACGGTAAGCGCACCGACATCCATGCCCATGGAGCCGGTCGCCACAAGGTGAGAGGCGATGCGGGCCATCTCGCAGCATAGGACGCGAATGTACTGCGCACGCGGGGGAACCACCACACCAACGAGCTTCTCGACTGCAAGAACGTACCCGACATTGTTGGACAAGGGTGAGAGGTAGTCCAGCCGGTCGGTGTGCGGGATGAATTCGTGATACATACTGTTTTCAGCTATCTTTTCGTACCCGCGATGCAGATATCCCAGCTCCG
>DATEYD010000136.1:0-1485 GCA_035583445.1 Minisyncoccota bacterium | reverse complement strand
ACATGACTGCTATCGCGGATGCTGATACCAATCTGAAAGATGTACCTTTCATTAGTATGCTCAAAGCAAGCTCCCCTTTCCAGGCCTCTGCTGATTGTCCATGGTGTTGATAAAGGTTTTTCCGGACGGCGCTAAAAGCGCGCCGTCACGCCATTAATAGTTTTCCTCGTTCACAGCTCCGTCCCGAACGACAGCGTCCCAGGTCCAGCCACGGATATCAGGTATCCCCTGCCCTGCGTCACGGTGAAGTCGTACACCGAACCCGGCTTGTGGAATCCGGGCAGGAAGCTCTTGTACATCTTCGTCACCGGGTCGAGGTAGGACACCTTGACCACCGTGGTCCCGTCGACCATCGATGCCAGCTCGCTCGCCGTGATCGGCCTGAGGTTGTTGTATCCAACCAGGTTCCAGCCGGTCAGCAACGCAGCGCTCGATCCGGGCACAAGGTCGCCCACGACGGAGAACGCCGTGTCCGCCTTCACCGAGATCAGGTACCCGATCCCATGGATTATGGCGAAGTCGTACACGGAGCCCACCTTGTGGAATCCGGGCAGGAAGGACGAGTACATGTGCGTCACCGCGTCGAGCACGCTTATCTTCACGCAGTTCGGGCCCACCCTCGCCGCGAGATCGGAAGCGCGCATGCCCTCGACATACAGAGGCATGGACCACAGGTTCCAACCGGCCTTCAGCACGAAGTTGATCTCGGGGTCCGGCGATGGCAACATGTTGCCGAAGTCGATCTCGAACACCACCTGGCCGTCAGGGAACGGATACACGTAGATCAGGTTGCTCACCGGGGTGGTCGCGTAGAACCCGTACTGCATGGTCTCGTTGACCCAGTACATCCCGGGCAGCAGGCCCGTGAACTCGTAGTACCCGACGTCGGGGATCATGTTCTCCGTGTAGTCGACCATGGACACATACTCGCCCTTGACCGTCCAGCCCTGGAGCGTTATGATCCAGTTGCCCAGGGGTATCTCGTCGTAGTCCTGGATGCCGTTGGGCCAGTACGGGAACCGGTCCTCGTACGTGTCTAGGAACTTGTGCCCGTAGACCATCGCCAGGCGCACGTTACCTATGTGCACCCAGACCTCGAAGTACGCCATCGTCCCGCTCACATCGATCGTCTGAGGCAGCTTCGTCGTGTTGACCCAGTCATCGAGCAAGTCCTCGGTTATCTCGTACTCGCCCGGCTGCACGCCGACGAACTCGTAGCGGCCAGTGCCGTCGGTCACCGCGGTCCTGTTGACCACCTCGCCCTTGTCGGTGACGCCGTCCAGATTGATGACCCATCCGTCCAGCCCGGGCTCGTCGTCGTCCCAGTAGCCGTCCATGTTCTTGTCGTAGAACTTATACCCGAGTATCAGCCCGGACACGATGTTCCCGAAGCTCACGCTCTCGGGGATGCCTGACGTCAGGTCCAACGAGACATCAGTAGGCGTCGTCGCGCTCCAGCCAAGCGGTGCGAGGTCAAGCCTCTCA
>DATEYD010000135.1:0-1905 GCA_035583445.1 Minisyncoccota bacterium | reverse complement strand
GGCCTGATGGTGGTGTCGCTCTTCTATGCGGGCACGGCTGCGCTCTCGTTCGTGGCCGTGGGAGGTGTCGACGACGACTTCCTGCTCTCATACCTGTTCGCGGTCGAGTTCTTGTGGGCGACGACAGCAGTCGCATATCTGATAAGCTCGGTACTCAAGGGCAGCACCGGCGCGACGGTCCTGACATTCCTGATGTTCATCGTCATCCTGCCTATCGTGGACAGCGTCTCGACCTTCGCGGGCGTCAAGATAGACGCGTCGCTGACGTTCGTAGGCGGAATAATCACATTCATCGTCGTGGACCCTTACCCCGTGGACAGCGTGACCGACCAGTTCGGTTTCACATTCTACATGTACTATCCGGAGCCGTGGGTCGCGGCAATCGTTTGCCTTGCATACGCGGTAGTTGGGATGGCTGTCAGCATGTTCCTGTTCAACAGGAAGCAGCTGACCGGGTGAGTCTAGACCGGAGGCATCGGGGGCCCTTGCTGGGGGAACTGCTCCCCCCAGCGCATGACGCGCGCTCGGGCATTGGCCGTGTCTATCGCCCTCACGAAGTCGTTCTGGGTGACTATGCCCGCGAGCCGGTCCCCCTCGGTCACGACCAGCCGGCCTATCTTCTTCTCAGACATGAGCCTCAAGGCCTTCGCGGCGTCCATGGCGGGCCCGACTGTCACCACGTTCCTAGTCATTATGTCGCCCACCTTGGCGTCCGCCAGTCTCTCCTTGGAGACCTTGTGGGTATCGGTCAGCGTCACTATCCCGACAAGGCTGCCCTCCACGACTGGGAACCCCATATACCTCGTCGTGAGCATCAGGTCGTGGAGCTCCCTGACCGGCATCCCTGGATTGACGACCTGGACCTCCTTCGACATGAGGTCCTTCACAGTGAGCCCGTGGAGGCTCTCAGTGATCGTGGTCGCCTGTTCCTCCTCGGTCGCCCCGATGTAAACGAACAGCGCTATCAGGATGAACCAGAAGTTCACGAAGATGCCCAGGATGCCCATCCCGATCGCGAAATACCGCCCGATCCTGGCAGCCTTCTTCGTCGCATCGATGTAGGGCATCTTCGATGCGAAGAACGCCCTCAATACCCTGCCGCCATCCATCGGGAACGCGGGGATCAGGTTGAACGCGGCCAGCAGCAGATTGTAGAGTGCCATCAGGCCGAGAAGGATGACAACTCCATCCAGCAGGACGGAACTCGAGTCTATCAGGTCCAGAACCAGCATCGCGGCGTACGAGGCCGCGCCGATCACCATGCTGGTCAGGGGCCCCGCGAAGGCCATCCTCCACTCCTGGCCCGGCTGTCGGGGAACCTCTTCCATCTGGGAGACGCCACCGAATATCATCAGGGTGATGCCCTTGATCCTCACGCCGTACTTCAGCGCGAGGTATGAATGCGCGACTTCGTGCGCGAGGATCGTCGCGAAGAATATGACGGCCGCAGCAGTGCCGAATGCGTATTTCACCCACACTTCTGCGTCCAGGGTCCTGAAGCTCGTCTGGATTCCGAATATCTCGGTGTCAGCATTCGGCGAGGAGAAGATGTACACGAAAAGCGGCAGGATGAGCAGGAACGTCAGGTGAAGGTGGATCGGTATCCCGAGTATGCTCCCGATCCTGATTGCTGCCGCCATCGCAGATTGCTAGTGTCCCCACGATATATAATCATTGGACAGAACGACCGATGTTCGAGGGCAAGCTCATTCCTCCGAAAGCATCTTATCGAGGTAAGACCACTCCAGATTGCTGGATGGGTGCCATTTGACTCGGTCGGTCTGTGCGGCGATAGCGGTTGCGATGGTCGCATCGCTCCTGTTCCCCGTAGCACCTTTCGGGGGTGCAGTCGGAACCTCGTCCGCAGTTTCTCTCGAGTTGTCGGCGGAGCCGATCCCGCTCACG
>DATEYD010000134.1:0-58288 GCA_035583445.1 Minisyncoccota bacterium | reverse complement strand
GCCGCGATCTCCGGGATGATGCGGCGGTTGCGCTCGTCCGCGAGGTCCATGAGCGGGATGATATGGAAATTGCCGTTGCCCACGTGCCCGGCGACCGTCAGGGTCAACTCGTACGGATCCAGAATGGCGTAGAGTTTGGGGAGGAATTCGGGCATGTCTTCCGGACGCACGATGATGTCGTCCACGAACGGCGTGGTCCGCTTCCCTTTCGCATGCGATCGGATGACGTTGAACGACTGGCGGCGGATGGTCCAGTATTTATGTGATTCTTGCACGTTCCGGGTGAGGCGTGCCTTCAAGCCGGAAAGACGCATCACGTCGAGCGCCCGCTGCGCACGGTGTGCCACGTCCTCGGCATCCTCGCCGGCGAACTCGGCCAACAGCACAAGCTTCGGCAACCCTCCGGTGAGCACCATGAACGCCTCGGGCAGGAACTGCCACGCGAGCGACACGATGTTCGACGCACCTAGGATGCGGATGAAATCGGGTAGGAACCGCAACGTGAAGGAGAGCGTCTTGTCATCGAACGATTCAAGCGACTCGGGCTGGTAGTGGAGGAGCTGGTTCGTCACCTGCGCGACCCGGTCCAGCGAATTCAGGAACACGACGACCGTACGCCGCTCCGGTGCGGGCTTCACGAGACCGAGGGTCGCCTCGGTGATGACTCCCAGCGTCCCCTGCGAGCCGACGATCAGTCGCGCCATATTGAACTCGTCATCCTTCCAGAGCTTCCAAAGGTAGTAGCCGCTCGAGTTCTTCGACACCTGCGGCCGGTGTTGTTCGATGAGGTCATGGTTGGCGGCGATCAGATCACGGACGCCGCGGTACAACGATCCTTCGAATGTCTGGTGCGCCGCTTTTGCATCCACCTCTGCTCGGGACATCGGTCCGAACTCGTATTCGTTGCCATTGGCGCACACCATCTTCACCGATCGGATCCAGTCCACGGTCTGCCCGAACGTCAGGGTCCGCTCGCCTGCCGCGTTGTTGCCCACGATCCCTCCCATCGCACATACATCCCGAGACGCAGGGAACGCGGGAAATTGCAGGCCGCGTGCCAGTGTCGCCTGCTCGAAATCACGGTAGAACATGCCGGGTTGCACGGTAGCGGTGCCGCCAAATTCTCCGCCGCGTGTGATGTCGATGAGTTTGTTCAGATGCGACAGAAGGTCGAGCACGATCGACGGACCGATCGCGCCGCCTGACATGTCGGTCCCGGCCGCCCGGGGCGTGATCGAGACGCCTGCATGGTCGCTCGCATAATTGACGATCTTCTTGATGTCCGCCACGGTGTGCGGAGCAACGACGACCTCAGGGCGCACCGAAAAGATGCTCGCGTCATGGCTGTACGCGTCGAGCATCGCGTCATCCGCGCCGACGTCGCCGCATTTCATCTCCCGAAGGTCACCGACAAGGCTCATGTGCCTAGTATAGCACCAGCAGCGCGAACGCGACGGCGAGGATGATGCGGTAGACGCCGAAGCTCGTGAAATCATGCCGCTGGATGAACCGCAGCAGCCAGCGGATCGAAAGGGCGGCGGTCAGCCAGGAGAGCACGAAGCCGATCGCAAGCATGCCGAACTGGTCACGCGAGAAAACATCCATGTTCTGATACAGATCCAATCCGGTCGCCGCCGCCATCGTGGGGAGCGCAAGGAGGAACGAGAATTCCACGATCGCGCGGCGGCTCATGCCCAGCGCGAGCCCGCCGATGATGGTGGCTGCGGCACGCGATACCCCGGGAACCATGGCGACCGCCTGGGCGAGGCCGATCATGAATGATTTCCCGTATCCCAGATGCGCGATGTCCTCCCCCGCATCAGCGGGTTCCGGGATGAAGCGCTCGAAAACGATCAGCACAAGTCCGCCGATCCCCAGCGCCCATACGACGATCGCCGGATTGCCGAGCCACTCCTTCACGAACGGATACAATACCAGCCCCAGCGCGCCGGTGGGGATGAATGCGACGGCGATGCGCGCGATCACGCTCGGCTTCCGGAGCAGCATATTCCCGTACAACGTCAGGACCGCGAGGATGGCGCCGAGTTGGATGGCGATATCGAATGTCGTCAGGAACGCATCAGCCTCAAGTCCGAGCAGTTTTCCGGTGAGGACAAGATGTCCGGTGGACGAGATCGGCAGGAATTCCGTGATACCCTCCACAAGTCCGAGGATGATGGCGTGCAGATAGGTCATATCAGAGCAGCTGATGTTGCGGAGGCACTGGCGGCACGCCGAATCCTTCGGGAAGCGGATGCTTCTTGAACTCCTCGATCAATGATGCGCCATGGATCAGCCGATGGAATGCTTCCGCTTCCATGACCGCGCCGGTCAGGCCGTTGTGCGGACGCGGCTCCTCAGGCAGCCCGCAGTATTTCAGAATCGCGTTCAGCGAGAGCGAGCTGCGGACGTTCTTCTGAGGCTGCGGTATGCCCGCCTTCGCCATATGCAGCCAGCAGAACGAATGGAGGTCGAGCACGCGGTGCCCGAATTGCCACGCGAGATTGTGGCGGTCCGCCGCCGCCTGCAGGAAATCGCGGTCGAAGGACGTGTTCTGTCCGGCGAGCGTCCGCTCGGGGGATTCCCGGCAGAACGCGACGAATTCCGCGATCGCCTGCTCAGCGGAGGGGCGTGCGGGATCGGTGATCTGCTCATGGGTGAACCCATTCACGGCGAGCGCCTCCGCCTGGACCTGCGCTCCGTCCCAGATGCGGCATTCGCGATAGAAGCGATGTTGGGGTGAGGCGAAATCGATCGCTCCGATGGCGACGATGGCGTGCCGAACCGGGTCGACCCCGGTCGTTTCAACGTCGACGACGATCATCGGCTCTTCGGTTTGCGCCCCTGGTGGCCGCGCGCACGTGCCTGTTCGCCCGACAGCCGGGCTGGCTTGCGTGCCGGCGTCGGCGGGCGGTTCTGGCTGGGCCGCGCACCGGAGGGACGGCGTGATACGGTGACCATAGTGACATCATACACGAGCCGCGCCATTCATCCACAGATGATGCTCGGATCCTCAATGCATGCGGGTATACTTGATGCATGACGCGAAGGAGCATCGTTCTGGTATTGGTCGTGCTCGCATTCGGAGTTGGTGTTGTGTATGGCATCTACTGGTGGATGCATCGGATCCCCGGGGGTCCGGACATTCCAAGCGGCGAGGAGCTCCTTACGCGTGTGCCGAACGACTTGGTTCCGATGGTTGGCACGATCTCGTCGGTCGATGCCGATAGGCTCATTCTCATCACGGAGCAGTATATTGAATCACCCTCCGGACGGTACCTTGCGCAGCAGGAACACCGTTTCCGATTTGTTTCGGATACGAACATCATCATGATGCTCCGCACCCCGACCCCTGCAGTCGCACCCCCCACCCTCGGAGAGGATTCCGCATTCCCTGAGATTCTCGTCGAACCCGATGATCTCACTCCCGGGTCATCGGTCATCGTGCTCTACTCAGCCGCCGATTCGGACGTGATCCCGGTTGCCTGGCGCGTGTACATCCAACAACCATGAGATTCGCTCTCTTCGTTTCATTCGTGGTAGGACTCGGTATTCTCGGAACCGTCAGTTCGGTCTCGGCCATTTCATACTGCGGGAAACTGACCGGCGTGGAGACCGGCGGCATCGACGGCAACGTGGTAAATATTACCCTCAATGCGACAAGTGGCGGTGTCCCGGTCGCCAATGGTGCGACCGTCACCGACGGTACGCTCGTCGTCTCAGGAACCATCACCGACTGGAAAGGACAGAGCGTCTTCTGCTCAGATGTAGATCGGGTGTGCTATTGGGACGGTGATGATTCATGCACGACGTATGACCGTGCCGAAATCGACAATATTCTGGTCAATACGACGTGGACCATGGGGTGCGGCACCATCTACTGCTCCGCCAAGACTGGCACGAATCCCCAATACCGTTCATACAGCGCGAACATACCACTCAACGTTGGCAGCAACACCATCACGGTAAGCGGTCTGAACAATTATTACACCGGCCTTCAACAAGACTGCCAGGGCTTGGGAAGTAGCTGCCGGATTGGGACTGGTTTTGCGAACTCATTGAAATCCATCACTGTAGTCTATGTCGTTGCTACCCCTGTCCCGACCACGGATGCTGCAGATTGGATCCCCACCGCCAATTGGTACCCGCCGCTCGTCGCCCCTGGCCAGACATTCTCCTTCGCGGTCCCGATGAAAAACTGCCGGGTAGGAGACGATTGCACATCCCTGACGACATGGACCGGCGGGACGAATTACATGCTGCAGACATCGGCTGCGAATGCAACGCGATGGAGCATCGCTCAGAACGCGCTCGTATCAGGATCAGTGCTTCCCAGTGGCCAACAGTCGTTCATCTACTCTACCGCTCGAGCACCGGCAACGCCGGGGGACTATCCCCTGGAATCGTTCCAGATGCTCCACGGCTCACTGTTCGGCGAGGCGACGCCTCCTGTCATGATCCGCGTGAACGCGCGGCCGCAGGGCGCTGTCGAAACAACAACCTGCAACACCGTCTCAGGTTATGCATTGGACCCCAACAACCCGAGTGCGATCGTCTCGGTCCGTGTGTTTGAAAACGGGAGTGTCGTAGATGGGCCGTTCGCCGCCAATGGCCCGCATGCTGCGCCATACGACGGACACGGATGGCGCTGGACTCCTCCGGTTAACGACACACCGCACGCGTACGTCATCCAGGTATTGGATCCCGATGACAACACGTGGTACCCCATCGGCAATGCGAGCGTTGCCTGCTACACTCCTCCGACCTCGTCGATCACCTCGATCACGCCGCCCGACTATTGTTCCGCCGCCGCTTCCCCGATCGTCAATTGGCAATACACGAGCCCCGCGGGGAGGCCGCAAGGTACCTGGCGCTTGCGGGTTGCTGCTGACTTCGGATTCACGAGCATCCAATATGATTCTGGGGTGCAACCGGGCGCTATCACGTCGGCACCCGTTCCTGGGTTGCCCGGCGGCATTCACTGGGCGGAGGTGGTCGTCACCGACGATCAGGGCACTATCCAAAGTAACCTACCGAACCGGCTGACATTCACGACTTCCAGCGGTCTTTATCCCCAACCACAGATTACCTTCGAGCCAGGCAATCCTGCTACGGGGCAAGAGATCCAATTCTCGGGAAATGACGCGCTATTGAACAATGGCGATCCCAGCGACGATCCTACGGGTTGGCTATGGGGATTCGGGGATGGTGGCACCTCGAACGATCAGAATCCCGCCTACACCTATGCCGCGTCGGGGTCGTACACCGTGACCCTTCAGGTATCGAATGTCAATGGGATGTGCCAAACGACCCGCACCATCGGACTTCAGGAAGCGATTCCCCAGTATCGGGAAGTCAGACCGTAATCCAGAGAACCGAACGCCCGCCATTCGGCGGGCGTTCTTCCGTTCTGGGTTACATGATCATCTTCCGGAACCGGTCGGCGATGACGCCGAATGCGGCGAGGAAGAGAAGCGTCGTTCCGAGCCATCCGAGGAACGGGATAAGCGTTACAAGGCGGAAGAGGATCACCCCGCCGAGGGCGCTCGCCCAGGTCACCTGCAGCGTGGTACGGCGCGCGAACAGCATGGTGACCAGCGATCCAAGGAGGATGCCGCCCAACACGTTCGCCGCGACGAGCGCTCCTGCATACCCGAGCCCCAACAGAACGCCCGGGAAAAGGCCGATCATGCTGACCAGCAATAAGACTGACGCCAACGGCACCAGAATGACGTAGACGACGCCAACCCCGACCGAGCGCCACCATGATCCGTACGCCTCCTGGAGGAACGCTGTCGCCGGACGGCGCCAGAGCCACACGACAAGCGCTGCCGCGCCGAGGTATGCCAGCATCTTTACCGCGGTCACCGTCGCTGCGATGGCGAAGAAGATGGCCGATAGCACACCGCCGGCCGTTCCGTCGCCACGATGCATGGGACGATCAACAGGGTGATGCACCACCTCGCCCACAATACGCGCCCCCGCACCGATCACCGGCGCATCAGCAGAGCGCGCATCAACTGATCCCAAGACCGTGCCGTTGATCGAGAGGCGTCCGCCCGTCATGGACACCGAACCGCGGACGGTACCATCGATGATCACCTGCCCACCAGCGACGTACAGGTCACCGTCAACGACGGCACCCGGCAAAATGGTCACGGTGCCGCCTGCAGCTAAGAGATCGCCGCCGATGCGATCGCCGAACGTTAGGTTGCCGCCGCCGATGCGCACGTCATCGACAATCTGCCCAAGCACTTGGATGTTGCCTCCCGCTGCGGCCAGGTCGCCAGATACACGGCCGGTCACCGCGATGGTGCCACCGAATACGACGAGGTCGCCGGCCACCGGCGCACCGACCGATACGGTGCCGCCGCTGACGTATAGGTCGCCGCGGACGACTTCCTGCGGTCCAACGGTGATAGCGTCACTCGCTCGGAACGATGCCCCGAGGGCGATGGCGGGTGCAAGCGCGACCAACGCTGCGACACCAATAACTACTGAGTTTATTCTCATAGAAAAATATCCTTACGTGGTACCCTTCCACTATACCACGGTCTCCGATTGCAGTTGTCCAGAGTGGATGACTGCGGGATCGTCGATGTGCCACGGACCGACCTTCGTGCGACGCAGATCGATCAGGAGACCGCCGGTTCCTAACACGCGACCCAGGATGTGCGCGAGCGATCGGATGTAGGTTCCCGCCGTGCAGTGGAATGTCATCCTGATGACCGGAAAATCATCCGCACCCCGACCGATGAGTACGTCTTCCCAGGCATTCAGGATCTCCGGCTGACGGAAATCGCCGTGCACCCTCGGCACGCGATCCCGGACCCGATCGCGAAGATCGGCGCCGGGTATGGTCCCGATCTGCAGCACCGAAATCTCATTGACCCCCATCACACGGACCGGAATGCCGACATCCTGCGTCTGGCCCTCGCGCGCCCATGCGAAGAGCGGACGGCCGTCGACCTGGTGGCTTGAGTAGGGCGGCACGGGAAGCGCGCGCTTGCCCACCATGCGCGCGATGGTCGACAGCATGCGTTCAGGGGTCGGCGTCCCATCCCGCGCAATCACGGGGGTCGGTATGCCCAAGAGATCGTATGAGTCCGTCACCATGCCTAGCATGACCGTCGCTTCATACGCCTTGGGCAATTCCCAAAAGCGTTCCTGGTGCATCAGTAGTGGGCCGTGCAGGACGACGAGGAGACCGGTCGCCATCGGATCCAATCGTCCGGCATACGAAAGCTTCGCCCCCGCGGCCTCCGGACGCGCGCGTCGGACGAGCGCCAACGATTCCAGAGGGGTCGCTCCTAATGGCTTGTCTACCAGGTAGGGATCGGCCATGGCAGATTATCCCTCGTGGCGCGCCGCTTCGGCGCGATAGGTGCAGTGCTCGCACCCTTCGTTCGCGATCGGTGGATCGTCGGCGTCCAAGCAGACCTTCATCGCACGCAGCGTGCCGGCCACCCAGCCGTCATCGCCCGTGTACGGCAGCACCGTGACATCGAACTCCAATTTCGCATCGAATGCCTTGCGATCAGCCCGGCCGTTGCAGTACACGAAGTAGCCGGTCGGAGAGACCGTGAATCCGTTCCGGCGCAACAACCACTGGTAGACCTCCATCTGCCGTTTGTATGCCTCCTTCCATTTGCCCTCCAATGTCACCGCGTTCGGGGACGAGGTGGCCTTGTAGTCGACGACGATGAGCTCGCCCGCCGGGTTCTTCCAGATATCATCGACGCCGCCGGTGACCATGAAATTCGTAGCCTCATCCAGGAAGGCCACGCCTCGGCGGAGCGAATCGCGCCACTCGTCCATCTTCTCGTGCGCAAGAGGAACGGCATCGATGCCGTAGTGCTCCATCAACGGATGCTTCGTCCCCGCGGCGCGATGGATGTCGAACTCCTTCTTCAGGAGCGTGTCCACGGCGTTGTTGAGCGTGAACGCGGGCATCGAAGGCCGTGCGATGCCCAAGCGCCGATCCAAATAGAAGCAGTGGGGACACTGGATGAACAGATCGATCTTGGAGCGGCTGACCCGAAAGGGTTCGGTCGCTGCGGGATCGTAGAAACGGGAGGAACGCATCATCGTTATCGTATTTTTCGGTACCGTACCGTGAACACCGGCTCGTATTCGACGTCTTCCTCCTGCACCGACACCGATTCCCCCTTCAGCATGCTCGTCAACGCGATGTCAGACAATAGCTGCGCGTCCTGCCGGATCGCGAACGTCAGCTCATCGATCTTCTTGAAGTTGCCGTCCTCACGGGAACGCACCGATTGCTCGTACTGCTTCTTGCGGGCGCGAAGCCGTTCCAGGTCCTCGGTTATGCGCTGGTACTCGTGGCTCGCGGCGAGCTCTCCCTTGTACGACGTACGGATCGATTTCTGCTCACGGCGCTTCTCCTGCAGACGATTGAAGATTTCTTGTACGGTTTTCATCGGCGTCACCATACCATGGAAAAATCTGGCGTTCCAGTCCGACGTACGATACGATGGGGCAATGATCGCACGTATCCGCGACTACCTGTTCGGATCGGTCTTCCGTCGGGGCGCGACCCTTCTGACCGCACTGACCCTTGCTTCGTACGTCCTCGGGCTCGTCCGGGACATGGTGTTCGCCCGCGTCCTCGGCGCCGGGAGGCTCCTGGACGTGTACAACGCGGCTTTCATCATCCCCGACGTCCTTTTGAACGTGTTCGTCGCCGGGGCGCTGGCCGCCGCATTCGTTCCTGTGTTCACGCATCTGCTCGCCAAGGACCGCGGCCCGGAGGCGGAACGGCTGGCAGGCACGATGCTGGCAGGGGCGCCCGGCGCGATGGCGGTCATCGGGGTGATCGCGTTCATCGCCATGCCCCTGCTCGCGCGGCTGGTCGCGCCTGGGTTCGCGGCCGATGAGATGGCGCTCCTCGTGAAACTGTCACGACTCATGCTGCTGTCCCCCATCCTCTTCGCTCTTTCGAATACGCTTGGCAGCATGCTCGTGTCGCTCGAGCGGTTCGCTGGGTACGGCCTCTCGCCCATCCTGTATAACCTCGGCATCATCGGTGGCGCGTTCCTGGTCGCCCCGTTCGGCCCGGTCGGTCTGGGCATCGGCGTCCTGGCAGGCGCGGTGCTCCATCTATCCAGTCGTCTGATCGCGCTTTGGCGCTCCGGCTTCCATCCACGCGGACCGGTCGATCTTTCAAACCCCGATTTCCGCCAGGTCCTGAAGCTCATGATTCCCCGCATGGCAGGACAACCGGTCGAGCAGTTGACGTTCTTCCTGTTCACGTCTCTTGCGTCGTCGCTCGCCGTCGGTTCCATCGCGATCCTGAACTTCGCCCGCAATTTCCAGTCTCTGCCGGTCAGCATCTTCGGCATCTCGTTCGCGACCGCGGTCTTCGCGTCGCTGTCCCGCGCGGGAGCGCTCGATGACGATGCCGGGTTCCGACGTACGCTCAAAGAAGCCGCGAAGCCGCTTGCGGTCGTCACGGTCCTTTCTGCCCTGTTCTATATCGTCGTCGGCAAATTCGTCATCGACCTCTTCCTAGGCGGGGGGCAGTTCGGTCCCGAGCAGGTCGCGGCGACCGCGAGCCTGTTGGCGGTGTTCGCGCTTTCGATCCCTGCCGAGAGCTTCATCCATCTCCTGGTGCGGGCATTCTATGCACTGAAGGACACCTGGACACCGGTTCTGGTCTCGGTTCCGGGTCTGGGATTGATCTGGTTCTTGGCGAAAACGTTCATCCCGCTCTGGGGGCTGTCCGGACTGCCGGCGGCCTACGCGTTGTCGATCACGCTTGAAGCGATCGTCCTGTTGGTTCTCCTGCGCCGCCGGCTGAGACTGGCGCATTGATACATATTGTGGTATAATCTGTTCGGAGGTGAAGCCATGGTGGGTGTCGTCACCGAGTTCCTTTCCCGTGTCAAAGCTCCCCCGCACACGTATGTGCATCGTCCGTTCCTGTTGGGGGTCATCGGCAACCTGGGCTCCGGCAAGAGCACCGTCTCGTTTCTGCTCACCTTGCATCTGCATGGGTCCGTCGTCGTCTCGGCGAACTCGGCTCGCTGTCTTCTGAAGCGGCGGGGGCTCCCCTGGGGTCTGAACGTGCTGCATGTGGTCGGAGAGGTTGCTCACGACCTGTTGTTCATCGGCAGGATCGTGATCCTCGACGGCTCAAATGCCGACCCGGAGGGGCGCAGGCGTAATGCGTTGCTCGGCGAACTCATGGGAGTGACGGTGCGCTACATCCGGTTGAAGACGCCGTACGAGCTCTGCCGTAAGCGGGAGCAATTGAAGTACGACGACCCGACCTGGATCTCATCGTTCGAGCATTTCCGGGTCGGCCCAACCGACAAGATGCTCCTCAACCTCGACGCACGGCGTGCGGTACACGACGCGCTCAGGGACGAGGACATTCCGGGGCTCGTGGGCACGATCGCCAACGCGGGCACGTTCGAAGACCTAGCATCCGAGGTCCGCGCACTCGCTCCGAAAATCCTCGCGTCGCTCTGACGCGAAACGCCGCCGGCTCCAGCCGACGGCGTCTTCCTTATTCATGCCTTAATTCTGATAGACGACCACGATCGCGCGTTTTCCCGTCTTGATGTATTCCGCCGGATCCACGCCTGACGGCCAGGCCGCACCGCTCTCGGGGACGTCGTGCATCGCCGCCAGGAACACGGCCGGGTCGTACACGTAATCCTTCCCGTGCCGCGTGCCGACGTCGTTGGTGATGATCTTGCCGTCGTCCGTCACGCCTTTGACCACGAGCATGTGGTAGACCGGTCCCGGTGCGGTGTAGTACGGGTTGCCCAGCAGGCGGCCGGCGAGCGGGACGATGACCGGACGGCCGGCGCGCACATGCGCGAGGATATCGTCGATATCGACGTCATACTTCACGTCGACGCGCTCGTATCCCATGACTTCCCGCAGGATGACCGCGGTGTCCGCCGCCGTGGTGTGCTCGTAGGAGCCGAACCGTTCCGTCTGCCAGACGACCAACGCAAGGATTCGTGCCTTCATCTCATCGACGGAAAGCGGGTCATCCTGCCAATACGCGTCCACCAGGATCGCGGATGCTTCTTCGCACGCTTCCTGCCAGGGCAATGTCCAGTCTCCGTCCGGCGCCTGCGCATAGAATGGCACGGCGAGATTCATGCCAGCCTCAGGCCGCGGGGTCGGTGTCGGTTCAGGCGTTTCGCTCTCTTCCGCGACGCTCGGTGTCGGCGTGGGTCGGGGTTGCTCGCTGGGGATCGGGGTCTTGCGATATTCGATGACGGCATCGCGAATCACGCCACGGCCGAACCAGACGGCACCGGCCGCAACGATGAGGATACCGAAAATGACGAGACGTTTCTTCATCAGTACAGAATGACCGCACCATACCCGAGCTTCTCCATCCTGTCAAAAAGCTTCGTCGTGTCCCAGTAGCGGGGACCGTAGATGGGATCCATGAGGTAGAAGCCTTCGGGCCAATCCACGGTTCCCACATACCCGTAGACCACGAACGTATGCTCATGCAGCACGGTGCGCACGGGAGTGCCGTCCGACGTCTGCCATTCGTACGGCTTCCCGTCGCCCAGGTACCCCCATACGATGACCGGATTGCCGACCGCCAATTCCTGGGCGAGCCCGTTGGGCGTCATCTCTTCGACCGCGCGTGCGGCACGCCACTGTTTGGCGGCACGTGCGATCGGCTCCCAGTGCACGCCATACCCGGTCGTGGGCATACGACCGTCGATGTTGCCGACGAAGCCCTGCTGCGGATCGCCCCATATGATGCGCCCGCCCTCCTGCTGTTTCGGGGTCGGATCGAATCCGACGACCTCGAGGAGCTCGCTTTCCGATACGTGGATGCCGCGCGTCGCGAGCGCCATCTTCAATGCAGCTACCTCGCAGGAGAGCGCATGGTCTTGCGCGTCGAAGACGATCGACAGACGAGCGCCGGTACTGCCCGGTCGCGCGAATGACGCGTTGAGCCTCCCCCAAAATCGGACGAGGGCTGCGTCGGGGCGCGACCCGTACACCAGCCACGGCACGATGGCCGCCGCGGCAAGGAGAATGACGGCGACGCCCAGAATGAGACGCAGGAACCGATGGTGCATGCCTACATCGTACCATGAAAAAACCCGTCCTCGACATCAGGCCGGGCGGCCTGGGTTCGCGAACTCAGGCGGGAGACCGAGGTGACCGCAGGATGCGCACGACGGACGCGATGGGCGACGTATCGAACGACACGGGAATCGTGAATCAGCATTCCTATTCCTCATCTCAAGAACGTTCGCACCAGCATACCCCACGAAAAGAATTGCAAAACCGTGTGTGTATGGCACACTATACCGATAATGCCTTCGAAGGCGAAGAAGCCGTTGAAACTCCTGTTCGTCGCCGCGGAAGACGCGCCTTTCGCGAAGGTTGGCGGCCTCGGCGAAGTCATGTACGCCCTCCCGCGCGCACTGCGACAGCTCGGACATGATGTCCGCGTGTTCATGCCGAAGTATGCCCGCATCGGACGGCGGCGCATCAGGATGGAGAAGATCGTGCACGATCTCCGGCTGATGCGGCCGGAGCACGATCCCTACGGCCTCACGGTCGCCAACGTCCTGCAATACAACGCCAAGGACGGCGCGATCACGTACTTCCTGGAGAACATGGAGTACTACGAGAAGCGCGCGAACGTCTACGGGTATGTGGATGATGCCGCACGGTGGGTCTTGCTGTCCCGAGGCGTATTGGAATTCCTGAAGCGGTCGGAGTGGAAACCTGACGTCATCGTCGCCAATGACTGGCCGGCCGGATTCATCCCGAACCTCATGGCGACGGAATACAAGCACGACCCGGTGATCTCGCGGATCGCCTCCGCCTTCGTCATCCACAACCTCGCCTACCAGGGCATGTTCGACGTGTATTTCCTCAAGGACGAGGACTACGACAGCGGCACCGAACCGCTCCCCGACCCGTTGGGCAAGGGCGTGATCAAGCTCAATGGGATGCGCCGCGGCGTCCGGTATGCGGATGTCATCAGCACCGTCTCCCCCACCTATGCGCGAGAAATCCTCACGCCGGAATTCGGCGAGCGCATGGATGATGTGCTCCGCAAGCGGCAGGATCGGCTCTACGGCATCCGCAATGGCATGGATTACGACAAGTTCAATCCCTTGACCGATCCGATCATCGCGGCTCGGTACCACGCCAAAGCGCTCGACGTACGCGTGAAGAACAAGACTGCCCTCCAGCGCATGTTCAAGCTCAACCGCGACCCCGACAAGTTCATCGTCGGTTTCGTCGGTCGTCTGGACGAGCAGAAGGGCATTCGGCTGTTCATGCAGAACGCCCGACAACTCTTCGAGAACCTCGATTTCCAATTCGTGCTCGTCGGCACCGGCGAGAAGGACTTCCGCATGTTCTTTCGCGAGCTCCAAGAGGAGTTCCCTGGACGCATCGGCGCTCATCTGTATTTCGATGAGAAGCTGCCGAAACATATCTTCGCAGGCGCCGATGCGATCTTGATGCCGTCCCGATTCGAACCTGCGGGGCTCGTCCAGATCGAGGCCATGCGGTACGGATGCATCCCCATCGTCCGCAAAACGGGGGGCCTGGCAGACACCGTCGAGGATTACTGGCCGGGTCGCGGCCAAGGGACCGGGTTCGTGTTCAATCCGTACGAGCCGACTGCCATGCTCATCGCGCTCGTTCGCGCATGGCAGGCATATCGCAACAAGCGCGAATGGCGTGCGATCGTGCGCCGCGCGATGGCGAAGGATTTCTCCTGGGATGCATCCGCACGGGCGCACGTGGAACTCTATCGCACCGCGATCCGATTCCACCGCGCGAGCACGCGCGGTTAGGAGTAGAGAAGCTCGACGTATTCCCGAAGCGTCCGTGTGGCGCTGAACTGGTTCTTCACCATCGAGCGTGCATTGCGCATGTGCCGTTCCCAGCCGTCCGGCACGCCGTTGGCCGACCGTTGGTAGTAGAGCGGGATGATGTCGCGTTCCAGGACGTCCAACAGGTCCTCAGTGACCCGATTGGTGTCGATGAGCCATCCGACGCCGAAGAGCTCGGCATCAGCGACCCATCCGTCCCGTGTTGAGCATGGTAGCACCCCGTTGAGGGCGGCTTTCATGCCGCTCGTGCCTGATGCCTCGAAGCCGACGATGGGCGTGTTCAGCCACACATCGCATCCCGCGGTCATCAATTGTCCCTCCTGGAGGCTGTATTCAGGGATGTAACAGGCAACGTCCTTCACCTCCCCCTCCGTCAGCGAGCGCAGCTTCGTCAGCATCGCATTGCCATCCTCGTCCCCCGGGTGCGGCTGGCCGGCGATGAGCAGGCGGACCGGCCGGTCGTTGGCGCGTGCCATCGCCGCGAACCGCTGGACGTTCTCGAGGATCGCCAGCGGCCGCTTGTATCCGGTGATGCGCCGTGCCCATCCCAAGAGGAGCGCATCTGCCGGCCATGTTCTTCCTGCAGTGTCTTGCACGAATTTCAGCAATGCCTGCTTGCGTTCCCGATGCGCCTCCCACATCGCGCCGGGCGGTTCGATGTCCTCTGCGCCCAGCGCATCCCAGCTGGAAATACGGACGCCGTTGGCGATGCCGGTCATTGGATGGTTCGCCCACACCTCCCGCGCCTTTTTCGCGTGCGTCTTACTGACGCCGTTGATAATGCTGGCAATGCGCATCGACAGCATGGTCATGGAGAACGTCGATGATTCGTGCACCAGACCAAGCGCGACTGCTTTCTGCACCGGTACACCGAGCTTCTCGCAGTACGGGCCAATCATGAGGGAGACCAGATCGTTGTCGTAGATCTCGTTGCCCGCCGGCAAGAGCGTGTGGTTCGTGAAGACGATGCGGCGGCGCGCGAACTGCTGCGCTTCGTCGAAGCTAATGGAACGTTCCTGCATCTGGTGCCGGATCAGCTCGAGCGCGAGGAACGCCGAATGCCCTTCGTTGAGATGGTACGTCGACGGATGGATGCCCAACGCCTCCAGGAACCGGAGTCCGCCAATGCCGAGCACCAGCTCCTGCTGCAGGCGCACCTCCTTGTCGCCGACGTAGAGCCGATCCGTGATGCGGCGGTCGCCTTCGGTGTTCTCCTGCAGATCGGTATCCAAGAGGTAGACGGACACCTGGGGACCTTGGTCGGCCGCGCCGATATCCATCCGCCACGCATGCACTGCGATCGTTCGGTCTCGAAGCGGCACCTGGATCACGAGCGGTTTGCCGTCCGGTCCGGTGGCAAGCTTCAGGCCGAGCTGTTCCGGATCGGTTTCAGTGCATGCTTCGACAAACGCGCCCTCGTATTCACGGTACGAGCAGACGTATCCCTTGCGGTACATCAGCCCAACGCCGACCATCGGCATGCCACGGTCGGCGGATTCTCGGATGATGTCGCCGGCGAGGACGCCCAATCCGCCTGCATAGGTCGGCAGGCCGTCCTTCAGGGCGAACTCCGCGCAGAAATACGCGATCGGCCGCTCGCGCAATCGCGCATAGGCAGCGGTCGTCTTGTACTGCTCGAACCAGCGCAGATCATCAGGCAGCGCCATATACCCCCAGTATACCATCCGCGCACTCAGAGATCGCGTTCTTCAGTGAGGAGGGAACCGATCACAAAGATGCATGCGCCGACAAGGACAAGGGTCAGCGGCGAGCTGAGCGACATGTCCGCGCTGGTAAGGAGTCGCTCCGGGCTCCCGTAGTATTTGAAGAATGAGAAGACGTACGCGCCGGCGGCTTTGTCGGTCATACCGTTGAGGATCATCAGCGCGTACGACACGCCCAGGAATCCTCCCGACGCGCCGTTCGCCAGCCCTTTCCGGCTGAAGATCGACGAGAAGAACGCGCTCACCGAGAGGAGGAGGAACGCGACCGCGGCAAGGGCGACCAGGAGCACCCCCAGCCCGCGCACGCTGACCGCGGCATCCACGAGCTGCCCGCCGACGTACACGGCCGCAAGTACCAGGATGATCACGCCGAGGATGAGCGCGTATGACGCGAGAATCTTGCCGGCAAGGACACGATACCGCTTCACGGGAAGCGTAAAGGTGAACTCCGACGTCCCGCGGTCGACCTCACCGGCAACCAACGACGTACCGAGCATGAACGTGAAGATCCCGAGGATGATGACGAACATGAACGAGAAATACTCGACGGACAGGAACCCGGTGTACGTCGTGAGGCTCTGTGCGGTCACGCCGAATGCCTCCATGATCCCCTTCGGATAGTTCTCCATGAGCTCGACGAACTGCTCGGCGTTCGCACGAACGGTCGGGTACATACTTGAAATAAGACCCACATACCCGACGCTGATCGCCGCGAACCACACGAAGGTCCAGCGGAAGTCGGCAAGGGTTTTTTTGAAGATCGCGTACATAGGCATCAGGTGCGACCGTAGTACTTCATGAACACGTTCTCCAGGTCAGGGTAGGCGATCGTGATGTCCGTTCCCTTCGTACGCGCCAACAGCGGCAGCAGTTCGACCATCGACGCATCGGTCGCGTGGAGCTGCAGGTACGTATCGTTCGCATCCATGATCTGGACGCCGTCGATCGCCTCGAAATTCTCACGACGGTACGGCGCATGGAAATTGACTTCGATGACTTTGCGCTGGTGGCTTCGGAGCGTCTTGATGGTCTCCACATCCACCATCCGGCCATCGCGGATGATGCCGACACGGTCGCAGACACGATCGACCTCCGGCAGGTTGTGCGAGGAGAAGAATACGGTCGTTCCGTCGCGCTTCAAGTCCTCGAGGACACGGTAGAACTCGTTCTGGCTCAACGGGTCCAGGCCCGCGGTGGGCTCATCCAGGATCGCCAGGTGCGGCCGATGGGAGAGCGCCATGAGAATCCCGAGCTTCTGCTTGTTCCCCTTCGAGAGCTTCCGGAACGGCGTATCGATGTCGCATTCAAGTCGCGCCACCAATTCATCGCCATAGGTCGCGATATCCTTGCCTGGATGGAATGCCCGTACGAGGTCCAGCATCTGTCGCCCGGTCATCTTCTCGTAGAGTCGTACATCGCCGGGCAGGTAGCCGACATTCGAGAGGATCGAAGCGTATGCAGTCTGCGGGTCCTTCCCGAAGATGCGGATACTGCCCGAGGTGGGGCGGATCAGCCGCAATAGCAGGCGGATGGCGGTCGACTTCCCCGCTCCGTTGGGCCCGAGGAATCCGAAGATCTCCCCCTGGCGGACGAAGAGGTCGAGCGAGAGGACTCCCCGCTTCTTCCCATAGAATTTCATCAGGTCGCGCGTCTCGATGTCGTGGTCCCCCTCATAGACGGAAAGGGACAGGGTCTGATTGACCTCGTTCTGCTCCCATCCGGCATCCGCAAGGATCTTGCGGATCTCGCGTTCGCTCATGCCGCGCTGGAGCTGGGTACGGATGTATTCAAGCAGGTCTGCGTTCAACATACGCGCCGAGTATAGCACGATTCCACGCACGACAAGGGTCGCGGATTGCGACCCTTCACCAAGGATATCGGCTACTGAACAACCTCCCCGCCGACACCTTCCCAATCCTTCAGACCACCGAGGTTGATCAGATCGGTCCACCCGTTCTGACGCATCAGCTCGATCGCCTGCGCAGACCGCCCGCCCGCTTCACAATACGCGTAGACCTTGCGGTCCTTCGGGATGTCCGGAAACTCCCCGTTCTGCATCCGGGCCAATTCCCAGTGCAACGCGCCGGGGATATGTCCCGCAGCCCATTCGTCATCATGACGTACGTCGACGATGACGGCAGCATTCCCGGCGATATCGGCACGCGCGTGCCTGGCGACTTCGCTAAAGTGCTGTGTTGCATCGTCCATACCCCACATGGTACCGCAATGTCTTGCCTCGAGCTGTGGACAGCGGTGAGCGCCCTGTTGATTGCGCAAAACGAACCCCAGGCTTATACTGGTCCGGTAATGTAATCTATTAAAAATGCCAAGGACAAACTCCGCGTTCATGAAGCCGATGAAGGTCAGCCCCCAGCTTGCAGAAATCGTTGGGGAGGGCCCCATGCCCCGTTCAGAAGTAGTGAAGAAGCTTTGGGCATACATCAAGTCGCACGGGCTTCAGGACAAGGTGAACAAGCGGAACATCAACGCGAACGATGACCTTCGTGCGGTCTTCGGTGGGAAGGCCACGGTCTCGATGTTCGAGATGACCAAACTCGTTTCGAAGCATCTCTCGTAGACATTCGTCCTATCCATGAAAAAACAGCCTGTTCGCAGGCTGCTTTTTCTTCTGCCACAACTGAAAGAATCCCCCGAATGACTATTGCGTCGGCGATTCGGGGAACGTTCCGATCTGGATGCTCGTTGCCGTAATACTGCCATCATCATTAGGCTCTCCCGTCACTATAACCTGGGTTCCCACTGTAAGGGCGTCCAGCGAGCCAGTCGTCATGACAGAAACGGTTGTCGCACTCGGAACCAGCACGATTCGGGATCCCCCATCCCGGGCTCCGACAGTGATACTATTGTCATTCCGTGAAACGATCTCGCCAACCACCCCGCCACCAAACCGCGAGCCCGACAACCCACCCTGTTGGGTGCCATTCCCTGCGAACTGCCCCACGCGTGCCTGACGTTCCTCCGCGGTCATATCCGCGAAATCCCGGAAATTCTGACCACCGGTCCGTGACCCGAGGTAATACCCCGCACCACCTGCGACTACTGCGACGAGCACCGCCCCGATGATGATCTGTTTGTTCATCATAATTCAATTAATTGTTACTCATACCGTAATGCTACGATGGGATCCATACGGGCAGCTCGGCGTGCCGGATAGTATCCGAACACCACGCCAATGGCCGCGGAAACGCCGAAGGCGAGAAAGACGGAACTCAGGGTCACCTCGGCATCGATTACCCCTGCGACGGACACAATGAAGGACACCAGAAACCCGATCAGAACACCGAGGACGCCACCAGCGAATGTAAGAATGACGGCCTCGGTCAGGAACTGGGCGCTAATATCTCCTGGCCGGGCACCGAGCGCCTTGCGGAGTCCGACCTCCCGGGTGCGCTCCGTGACGGTCGTGAGCATCATGTTCATGATCCCGATCCCCCCCACCAGCAACGAGATGCCGGCTACTGCGCCCAACAGGAGGGTGAACGTCTCGGTAACACCAGACGCGGCCGAGACAATGTCCTCCTGGTTGAGGGTGCTGAAATCCGCCAGGGCAGCATCGACGATGCCATGGGTATCGAGGAGGACAGCCGTGATACCCTCTTGGACTGTGCTCATGACGTCGGCATTCTGCGCCTGAACGTTGATGCTCGTGAGGTACGTATCGCCGACAAGGTAGCGTTGAGTGGTCGTGAGCGGGATAAAGATCGAGTCATCCTGGTTCGTGAAACCGCTCCCGCCCTTCTCTGTAGTGACACCGATGACCGTGAACTGGATCCTATTGATGCGAATGGTCTTCCCGATGGCATCCGCCCCTTCACCAAACAGGTCATCTCGGGCCGTCGGACCAAGGACAGCGACCTTGGCGAATGAATATAAGTGATTGTCGCTGATGAACACGCCTTCCGCGACTGAGACGTTGCGCACGGTCGGATATGCTACGGTCGCTCCGATGATCTGGGTGTTCGTGTTGGTCCCTGGCGCGGTCACCTGATACCTCCCTGAGAGCTCCGCAGAAATCGCGGCGACGTAGGGAACGTTCTGAAGAATCGCATCAACATCATCGTTCGTAAGCGTCTTCGCAGATCCGCGTCCCTGGTTGACCGTGAAACCGACACCGCGCGTGGCTCCTGGCATGACCTGGATCAGGTTCGCCCCGAGCGATTGGATACTGCTCGTGACTGCGTTCTGGGCACCCTGGCCGATCGCGACCATCGAGATCACCGACGCGATACCGATGACGATCCCGAGGATGGTAAGACTGGATCGCGCTTTATTCGCCGAGAGCGCTTCACCGGTCTCCAGTAAGATGTCGGATGGGAGGGTCATACCGTCGCTTTTCGGGGTTGTCGGTTCACCACATCGGAGACGATGGCTCCATCGCGTAGCGTCACGACGCGTCGAGCATGTTCCGCGATGTCATGCTCATGCGTGATGAGAATGATGGTTCGTCCTTCGTGTTCGTTCAGCCACTGGAACGTATTCAAGACGATCGCCCCTGTTCTGGTATCCAGATTCCCGGTCGGTTCATCGGCAAGTATAATCGTGGGGTCGTTCACCAACGCACGAGCGATAGCGACTCGTTGTATCTGTCCACCAGAGAGTTGGTTCGAACGATGCGTGAAATGGGATTCATCGAACCCTGCGTTCGTGAGTGCGATGCGGGCCAGCGCTTCCCGCTTCTCTGGAATGACACCGGCATAGACCAGGGGGATCATGACATTCCGGAGGACTGTCGCACGCGGAAGAAGGTTGAAGGATTGGAAAACAAATCCGATTTTCTGGTTCCTGATTACCGCCAGCTCATCGGCCGATAACTGAGAGACGTCGCGGCCGTCGAGGAGATAGGCACCCGAAGTCGGCCTATCAAGCGCTCCGAGGATGTGCATCAGCGTCGATTTGCCGGAACCTGACGGTCCCATGATGGCCACGAATTCGCCATCATGGATGGTGAGGTCCACGCCCCGCAGGGCACAGGTCTCGAGCCCCACCTGCCCCGAGGCGTACGTCTTCGAAATATCTCGCAGCTCAAGCATAGAACTAGAATCCGGGTTGACCCATCTGTACATTCCCTCCGCGCGTTCCAGTATCGTTCAAGAACGATCTCGTCGACGTGGTCGTTGCGGTGCTTACCCCATTGACGGTCCGGACGACAATTGCATCCCCCACCTGGAGACCCGAGAGGACCTCTATGCTCGTGTCATTGGACAGCCCGGTCGTAACGGCCACTTCATCGAACGTTGCCGATGGGACGAATCCTTGTGCCGCGAAGGCCTCGGCCGGCGCAGCGGCGTTGTAGACCTGCACGTAGGACTGGTCGTTCCGCACCTTGATGGCCGAGGACGGTACCACGAGCGCATCGGTCTGTGCCGCCGTGATGATGGACACCGCAACCGTCATCCCGGGTTTGATGCGAATATCCGTGGTGTTCAATCCGATCGTCATGGTGTAGGTCACGACGCCCTGGGACACCGTACCAAGGACATCCACCTCAATAACTGATCCGGTAACGATCAGGTCCGACAACGCGTCAAAGGTAATGGTCGCCTGCTGCCCCACAGTGACGTTTGCAGCGTCGACCTCGTTGAGTGGGATCGATGCGACCAGGGTATCCGTCACCAAGGTGCCGACCGTCGTACCGGACGTCACGGCGTTGCCACGTTCGATGTCGAGCATGGCAAGCGTTCCGGTGAATGGCGCGCGGATGGACCGATTGGCAACCGCCTCCCGTTTTTGCTCCACGATGCGCTGCTGCGCGGCGAAATCCAGCGGTTGGTCGACCGAAAGGTCATTGAGTGTATCCTGGGCTTTGATGATCGAGCGGCGTACTGACGTCAGCCGCGTTGCGATGCTGTTGCTCTTGCCGATCGCGGATCCGACCGTTGACTGGTACTGCGACAACACACTTGGTACCCGCAGATCGTGCTCTTTCATGTCGCTCACAACGGCATCGATCACGTTTAACTCGCTCTTGAGCGCTTGCGTTAGGAGCGCGGCGACATCCTCGGTATCGTCGAGTAATGAGAAGAGCTCCTGGGCTTTGGCGTCGTAGCGCAACGCGCGATATGCCGCGAATGCGGGATTGAACGCTTCATCGGCAGCAGTGAAATCGCGTGTCGCGATATCAACCAGGTCTTCGACGATTTCCCGGTTGTCGTACGCGACGAGGTTCGTCAACTCGCACTTGTTCGGCGAGCAGGCGCCGTCCAGCGTATCGTCGTAGAGGACGTCATACGCTGTGTCCAACAAATTCGGGAGATCCAGATACGCGTCGGCGATGTCGGCGAACGCATCCTCAAATGCATTATCTAAATCCTCTTTCGCATTGGCCACGCTCGTCGGTTGGTTTCGTTGGAGCTTCTCAAGCGCGGCCTGGGCATCGGCGAGCGCCTGGAGCTCATCGGATGCGTCCAGCTGCGCGATCAGTTGACCTGTTGACACGGTCTGACCGGCGGTCACATAGACCCCGATAACGTCTCCTGAGCTCTTCGGTTTCAGGTCGATTTGCTGAGATGCCTCGACTTGGCCACTTCCCGATACCGAAACCACGAGCGTCGAGCGCTCAACCTGTGCGAGGACGTAACTGACCTGGCCATTCCCGCCCGGCCAAACGACCCAGGTTACGACGATGACGACGAGAACCGCTGCTGAGATACGGCGATGGCCGCGAATGAATGAGAATGCGTTAGCCACCAAACCAAATATCCGATCAAGTAGGTTCATATATCCATTATTACGCTCAAGGATGCGCGGATATTTCACCGCCATTCGGGCGCCTCAGTGGGCCCGATCGGGAGGATCTCGCGTGCTTGAATGACGTCGCGATCGAGCGGACCGAGTACGACCGCCGGGACACCGTCACGGAGCGGCATGCGCAACGGCCGGGTCTGCGGAACGATGACGACCCGGAGATCACCCTCAACGTAGGTCTGAAGCGTGAATCCCTCCGGTTGCAGATCCCGAACAATACCGCGATGGAGACCGGGCAACGGTCGGGCCCCGAAGTCACGGTAGATGGGTCCCATGATCGGCAAGCCTCCGTTGCGCGCATGACGGAAGAATTGTGCATGAAGATGAGTGCGTTCGATAACCGCGCCACCAATGAACGCAAGCAGGATGATTGCGAGCGCGGAATACAGGAGCGGCTGACGGTAGCTGAAGGAGTACCGACGAACCAGGATCTCGACGAGCGCAATGAAGGCGACGGCCAGGAGCACCAACAGCCACGGCATAGAGCGAAGCAGGAGCTGCATACCTACGATCCGATAGAGGGGAACATACAACACTCCGGTAACACGCAACGTGAATATGATGAAGCTCACCAGGTAGATCAGGGTAAACGCCGCCAGAACGATGCCGGACACCACGAGCACTGCGCGTAGGACAAACTGCCACCGCGGTCTCATATGCGCCTGGCCGCTGCGGATGATCTGCATGACTTTGTTCTTGAGTTCGGTCTCACTCATGGGTGTTTTGTATGATAGATAACATCCGTTCGCGCCCTCGTTTCAGTCGCACTCCAACCGTTGCCACGGGGATTCGGAGGATGTCGGCGATGTCGCGGTAGCTCATATCTTCGAAATAGTGTAGGACGAGCGGCTCACGGTAGCGCGGCTCCAGCGTATTGAGATGTCGATCGAGCAGCTCGCGCATCTCTCGCTGCTCTGCCCCTTGGTCAGAACGCTCGGGGGCCATCAAGTGCGGGAAAAGGATATCGGGCTCCATCCGGATGACCGGTTCACGGGCACGCGTGCGCAGCTCATCCACGAACTCGTTATGCGCGATCCGATACATCCATGAGGAGAACTTCCGTTTGTGGTCGTATCCCCGGATGTTCTCGTATGCCTTGATGAAGGCGGCTTGCACGCAGTCTTCGGCGTCCATCTTTTCAGCAAGGAATTTCCGGGCGTATCGTAACAGTCGGTCCTCGTAACGCTCCATGAGGATGCCAAACGACTCGGCATCCCCCGACTGTACTCGGGCAGCGACCTCCTCATCGGTTAGTACGATGGATTGCGGTTGCATATTTCACGCGCAGATCATGAATTCGCCCGTACCCTAGCACAATACACCGCCCCCATCGAGGGGTCTGGCCGCGGGTGGATCATCGGCCAGAATAAAAAGTGGGATATGCGATGTTCCCGCATACCCCTGACTCGACCTACTTCACGCCTTTTTCGTTCTTTCGCTTTTCCGCGGCCCGGTCCACCATCTCGCGGGTGACGTTCGGGTTGCTGAGCGCCGCATTGCCGTAGGCGAAGCTCCGCTGCTGCGCTTCTTGCTCTTCCTCGGTCATCACGTGCGTCCTCGCTTTGGCGAGGAGCTTCTTCAGGTCCACTCGCATCACCCCTCCTCGGACTTGACAGCGGTAGTGTGCCATGACCACTCCGTCGATACGTGAAAAACACCACGCGAGGTCGGTATTGGCCCCGCTTGGTGTTATGGGTAATTCTGGGACGTCTTCCGAACCCTCCGGCTAGTCGTTCTTGCGCAGCTCAGCTTCCTCTTTCTTGATGTCCTCAAACTCTTCTTCTAGGGCAACACGATAATCGGCAAGCGCCTGCAATCGCTCTTCTTTGGTCTGTGGGACGTCCCAACCGAAATACCGTCCCATCCCTCGGCCCGGACCGAAGTGCTTACCCCATCCGCAACCCATTCCGCATGGGCCGAATCCCCGTCCCGTCCGTGGACCTCTGCCGCGCGGGCCCGTTGTATCGAATTGTGGCATGATTGCACCCCCTTTCCGATGCTGTCTTAATTTCTACGACGACCCTAGCATATCAGCGCTCAGCGAACAACAAGGAAGCGAGGAAGAGCACGGTGCCAGTGAGAATAATAAGGGGACCGGCAGCAAGGCCGGTCGCTTCGGCGATGCATACGCCCATAACCGCTGATGCCCCGCCGAAGAGCAAACCAAGATTCCGGTATTGCGTCATGCTGCGGCTGAAATTGCTCGCCGCTGCCGCTGGGATCGCCATCAATGCGGCTGTCAGCAGGATGCCGACGATCTTGACCTCCA
Organism: Minisyncoccota bacterium; assembly: GCA_035583445.1. Classification (GTDB taxonomy): domain Bacteria; phylum Patescibacteriota; class Minisyncoccia; order 2-02-FULL-40-12; family GWA2-44-9; genus JAGOPO01. Next base: position 33,662 of record DATEYD010000134.1, on the reverse strand, counting down.
TCGCCACCACAAGAGCGATACCGACCAAAAAGATGAAGTTATATTTCCGCGCGTTGATGCCACGAGACAGCGCCAGCTCCGTAGAGATCCCTAGGAGCACCGATCGCAGGTATATGCGGCGGATGATGATGAACAGCACGATACTGAGCACAATGGCTAGCAGGGCATCAAATGGGGTCACCGTCGTGATGTCGCCGATGAGGGCGCGTTCCGCCTCTTCGATCGGGAGAATGAGGAAACCGAGTGCGACGGTTGAGGAAAACACGACGGCGGTAAGCGCTTCGACCGGGAGTCTCCCGCCCCGCAGGGTCAAGAGCCAGATGAAGAATGAGCCGATCGCGATCGTCGCGAGGGCGCCCCAGAATATGTCGAAGGAGTAGACCAATCCGAGCGCAACACCCGGTAATGCCAGGTGTCCGAGCGGCCCACTGACCAGCGCCATGCGTCGGGTGATCATCAGCGATCCCAAAAACCCGGCAATCCCGCCGATGAAGAAGGCGGTCACAAGGCTAAGAGAAAGTTGTGAGAGCGGCATGTCAGGCATGGGGCGTATGGAACCGGATTGCCGACCCGTAAAGCTCCTGGAGGTTCTCCGGAGTCAGGATTTCCTTCGGCTCGCCGGAAAACAGCTTCTCTCGGCGGATACAGAGAACGTGGGTGGCATAGGCGAATACGACGTTTATCTCATGCGTGACGAGGATGATCGTGAGCCCGGTGCCTTTCCATAGCTTATGGAGCAATGTATAGATCGTCTCTTCACCGCCGATATCAATCCCGAGCGTCGGCTCATCGAACAGCAATACGTCCGGCTTGTCGATGATGCTCCAGGCAATGAGCATCCGCTGGAATTGACCCGCCGATAGCTCCCCGGGATTCCGATCCAGGATATCCTGCTCTTTCAGACCGACCAACGAGAACGCCTCGAGGATCTTTTCATGCGAGTCCGTCTTCTCTCGAAAAAATTCCTTCAGAGTAAGCGGGGATTCGCGGAATTTCTCCGGTGAAAGCCCTTCGGGTAAGAAGCTGATGTTGAGCGGACGCTCCGACCATGTAACCGTGCCGGAGCTCGGGAGGATGCCGAGGAGCGCCTTCAGAAGCGTACTCTTCCCGGAACCGTTGGGACCAAGAATCGCAAGAAACTCGCCGCTTTGTATTCCGAAACTGATATTCGAAAGCACCTCACGGCCCCCCAATTCGACGGAGAGGTTGTGGACGGTCAGCAGTGTATCGTGATGATGGTCCCCGTGCATTCAGTCTTTCATTGCACATCGCATGCGTGCAATGTTGGCTAAGCAATCACCATATCATCTTATCAGGGGGTCCATGAGTGGCAAGACGTCCCTTACGCCTTGTCCGGCTCTGATAGTCAAATGACTCCTCGCCTTCTGGGACAGCGCGATCTCGCCAAGTGTTACGACTGCGGGAGCGGCAGTGAAGAAAAGGGTAAAGGATATCCCGGCAATGAAACTGCCAAGCATTTCGAGCTCTTTCGTGGACGTTAAGACCTTGATCGCGTTGCAGACGACTTTATGCACATGGACAGGCGCGTGTTTTTGTGGGAACATATTCCCATGTCCATCCGAATCCCCGTTGATTCACCTGCGAAGAGGTCCGTGGGGGAATACATCGAATCTTTTTCATCGACATTCAACCTCTTCAGCGACATGATCGTCGTGACTGATTCCAATGCGAATATCCTCTTCGCCAACGAAGCGACGGCTCGTGTTACTGGATATTCCGTGGCTGATGCGTTCAATCATAACCCCGGCGACCTGTGGGGCGGCCAGATGGAAAAAGAGCTGTATGAACGAATGTGGGCGTGGATCAAGGGAGAAAAGAAGACGTACATTAGTGTCGTGCATAATAAGAAGAAAGATGGAACGCTTTTCTGGCAAGAGACACATATCTACCCCGTCCTGGATGATACCACCGGCGAAGTGCTCCTCTTCATCGGATACGCGCCGGATGTCTCCGAGCGCGTCGTCGCGGAAGAGGAGATGCATAAGCGGGCCGTTGAGATGGAGCTGATGAGCAAACACATGATCGGCAGAGAGCTGAGAATCAATGATCTCAGGCAGGAAATAGTTGAGCTCAAGAAGCAGATTCTGACGCTTTTAAAGTAACGCGGAACGGGATATCGCAAAGTCCCGGACAGGGGCTTTGCCGTTTAGCTCTCCTCATTTGCTCGCCTTCTGGGACAGCTTTCGAACCTTTGAGTGGTCTATATTCCCAGATTCCTCCCAGAGTATCGTCAGTAGTATGTTTTTTGGCGTATGAACAGAAAAAGGGTGACAGTCGTAGCTGTCACCCTTGGGCCCTAGAGGCGGTCGTTAGATGGAAACGAGTTCGTTCTCGTTGATGGGTTCCCCTTGGCGCACTTTTGGCTTGCTGCCGCACACCGGGCAGTAAGCCTCGACGACGAGCTGCACGCCCTGTGAGCTTGCACATGGCCCGGGACCATCGTTGTCCCAGATCGTGCGGCTGGTTATTTCTGCCAGCATCAGCTTGCCGGTCTTCTTGCAGCGCCACCCAATCGAGTTGGACTCGCCCGTGAAGTTGGCATGCTCGGCAAGCCACTTCTTGTTCGCCACTCTCATGTATGGCATCGTAACCTCCAGAAAACAAACGATACTATCTCTTGGTGTTCTTGTCAATTCAGTGCTCCGATTACTGGATGCGTTCAGAACCGTAGACTGGGCTCGGCTGAGCCGAGAGATGCCGCTGAGTCTACAAGCGTATGCGTGAAAAGAAAAGGCGGCGGCCGGAGCCGTCGCCTTCGCAAAATGGAGCGGGTCAGAGCCTGTTGTGACGGAGATGGACCAGCACCGCTCCTATCTGATTGACGGTCAACCCACGCTCGCAGGCAATCTCGTTCCTCACCTTCTCGTACTCCGCATCTTCAGGAAGTCTGAAGAGGCGCCCAAGTATGACTTCGACATCTTTCCGGGTTACCTCCCTCCTCTTTCTCCTTGGCCTCAACGAAGTGACCGGGGGGCCTCCCATTGACTGACCCATTAACTCCTCGGCTTGGGCCAGTGCTTCTTGCGCCTTGCGGAGCAGGTCACGAATCTGCTCAACTGACGCTTGAGAGAGTGACATATATCCACCTCAAAACCCACAATACCACATCTCTGTGGTATTGTAAACTATTGCTCGCGCTGAAGGACGATTTCCTGCAAAAGAAAACGGCGATGGCGGTGGCCATTGCCGTTCGTAGAGATGAGTGTTACAGGTCCCGTACACCGAGAAGCTGGTTGAAGCGCTTCGTGCACCTTTCGAGCTCGTCGCTCAGCACTTCGCTCATCCGCTCCATGACGCTACGCACCTCGCGCAGGTCGCCCTCCGGCCGTTCTCCTGCGACGAGCTTTGAGAACGCGGACTCGCACGCTTCCGGAGCAGGAACGCGGCGTAGCACAACCAGCGCCTGCGCCGCGAGCTTGGAACAGAGTGCGTCTGGAGTTCCATTCCTCTGCAGAAGTCGAATCGCCTGCGCGCCAGCTTCCGCGAACAGGCAAATGTCCGCAATCTCCGCCAAGCTCAGGCCATCTACCGATGACAAATCAACAGTCCAGCCATTACAGGACACACTCACGACTCACCTCCGAGAAAGTACCGCCCCCACAGTATCGCGTTCTTAAAAAGACCTCAACACGCCCCCCAAAAAAAACTAAACAGCTCATCGTATGAGCCGTTTAGTTTTTCTGCTCCCCACTCGGGTCGAGAACCATCTTTCGCTAGGGTCTTCGGGGTTCTTGAGCGATGATGCGGACGCAGACGGGTCGGGGTCAAAAATGAGACAAATGAGACAGTAGAATTCACTCTTCGCTTTTTGCACTTTTGTACTTCGCCCTTCTTATAGTTCGTCTTTCCTTGTAGCTCTTGGGTAAATAACTCAGATGCACGTTGTGCATTTCGTCATCGTCTTTTTCGGGATCCATTTGAAAACCACCGAAATCTCCCGAACGACCACGCCTATATGGTCCGAACAATTTAGCGAACTCTCCTTTAAATCGGTATAAAGTAGAACTTTCTAAGCGTGCCGTGTTCGGATTTTCGAATCCAGCATCCCATGGTCGACGGCCATATTCATCCATTGCACCCCCAGGTCCAGGCCCCCCACCCCACATTATCGTACCGCCAAGGCTTAATGGCCTTGGATCGGGCATTAATAAATATCCATGTCCGTACGTGTTCCACTGACTTTTGGAAACATATCTTTCCGGAAACACCCAATCCTCCTCCGCTGCTCCAACAAACTGCTTCGCCCTGCTAAGAATTATGAAATTTATTTGCCTAACCTCTTCCTCTGTAAGATGTCTCTGGATTTGGATTTCGGTGAACTTGAAGATGGCTGATCGCATTGGTTCCGGGTTGGGACGCAAATCCTTCGCGGGCTGATAGGGATTTCGAACCCACGACAGATTGGTTAAAATGAGGACTTTTTCGAGAGATAAGGGAAATATGGTATGCGCTCCTTGTAGCCAGATGTCCGGATCATTATCTCCGCGGCATTCCGGCGCACGAGGTCCGAGTTCGCGGTTGTATATGGTGATCGGATGATCGGAAATGATAAACTTCGTTGTTGAATCTTGAGTATCAGCTATCTGCCACACGCACTCCGTCCAAATCGCGCAGTGTAGGTTCCGAATGTCTATCATAGCACCCAGTAGCACATTCTTATCGTCCGTGCCAAGCTTATTCTTTAACCAACCAAGCCCCTTGGGGGTTCTTAATTTCTGAGTGCTCATGTAGAGCAGCATGGGATTAAAAAGATCGTGCGCCGCCGACGGGAATGGGTGAGTAAAGTCATTGAAGCATTCAACGGCGCGCTTCCCATTAGAATCGATTTGTCCAAAAAATATCTTCTCAATCTCCCTCGAGTCTTGGCCACTAAAATGTGCAGTATAAAGATCGTCTTCCGCAAAGCAGTAATCCGGACCCCTCAAACGGACAGCTTTTCCAAGATGCATCCCACCCCCTCTATCAAGATACTTCGGCGGATTTAAATTCCGATAATAAAGTTCCGTTTTGCCTGGCGGAAGAAATCGCCGTTGATACCAAACCGGGACGTAGTGGTTGTGCTTGTATTCGTTAGACAAGATGGTTCTGGTTTCCGTTCGGATAGCCAAGAAGGAGTCAGGCCTTCCGGATGACCGCGGAGGTATCCAATTTACGGTGGATGAATGATGCGACGGTTAGTAAGTCAAGGGCGTCGGATTCCGAAATTGGCCATTTGATTTTTGGAGCGTGGGCCGTGGTATTCCTGAATATGCCATAAACACCCTTAATGAGATTCGAGAATCCCGCCTGCTCAGAACGCTCCGTCTCCGTTTGTAGACGATTTATCGCAATGAACGGACTGCTAACATTGAAAGCTGTTTCAAAAAGCGCAGTGCCATCAGTTGTAAGTCCGCTCATATCTCTAATTCTTTCGGCTATGCCTTTTACAGACTCAAAAACAGCATGAAAATAATTTTCCTGAGTCAGTTCGGCTCGACAATATTTCAAAACTTCAGAATGGACACCCCGTGGTGCCAGCTTTGCTTGTAAGGCATTTGCTCTGGCATGAGCCTCGTTTAGCGTATTCGCAATTTGAGCTTTAACGATTTTCCCATCGGCTCCGAGCATATATCCTCGGAATGCCAGGATTCGATTAAGGCGTTGTCGTTGATCCTCAAAATATTCGGGATTCTGAACATAAAGAACGGGGTCCATAATTCGCTGAACAAATGCCAAAACATTATTCGAACACTCATCTTTCTCCTGTCGCTGACGTAACGCCGCAAAAAGACGATAGCGTTTAGTCATGCTCGGATCTGGATCCTCAATGCCGGCTTGGGATAAAGCTTTCCCAATTTCCGCACCCGTAAGACCGCTGCCAGTATCGCCTAGAACGTCGCAAATGCTTTGCAGAACATTTTCATCAAGTTTTGGTATTGCAGACATATTATTATCTTATTTACTCCTATTTTCCGCATAAATAAAGCCTTTTACAATATCCACCCCTGTCTTGTTGACCACGAATCGGTCTGCGGAATATAATACGGTCAGACGCTGTCCGAACCTTACAACTCACCGATCCATCATTCGACCAGGACCCGTGCAAGCGCTTGCGCACCGCACACTGTCCTACATCACTCCGGATCAGAAAGTTAATCCCCTGAAGGGAGGCTTATTCTGAACTGGTCGAAAAAGAGAAGCCATCCGAAGAGGATGGCGTTTTTGTACCCAATAACAACTAAGCTATGCCCACACAAAACATTGAAATCGTTAGCGTATCAGTATCGGACTTGAGGCCCGCGGATTACAATCCGCGTAAGTGGGACGATTCGGCGAAAGAGCAGCTCAAGCGGTCGATAGAAAAGTTCGGACTCGTAGACCCGATAATCTGTAACGGCGCGAAGGAGCGGCACAACATCATCATCGGCGGCCACTTCCGTCTTACGGTCGCCAAAGAGATGGGAATGACCGCTGTGCCGGTGGTATATGTGCACGTCGCCGATATCGAGCGTGAGAAGGAGCTGAACTTACTCCTAAATCATGCAACCGGAGAATTTGACCTTGAGCTCCTGGCAGAATTCGACGAGAAACTCCTCGTCGACGTCGGATTTACCAGTGAAGAGATCGACGACATCTTCCCGGATGATGAGAACCCCGAAGTATTCGACCTCGAAGCCGAGCTGAAGAAGCTCAACATCGAAAACGTCTCCGTACAGAAGGGCGACGTATACGAGCTGAATGGCTCCCGTCTCATGTGCGGCGACAGTACGGTGGAGACGGATGTGCTGAAGTTGTTCGGGGATACGCGCGCGGATATGTGCCTCACAGATCCGCCCTACTTGCTCGATTACTTGAAAGGTAAGAAGAAGGCCGGGGAAGCGACTGAAGGCTTCGGCCTCAAGCGCGACCGGAAGTATCTGGAAACAGATGTCCTACCTGACAACTTCACCGAACTCTGGATGGCGAACATCGCCAAGATCCAAAAGCCCGATTTCTCCATCATCGTGTATGAGAACCCAAAGAACCTTCGGATTATCTGGAACGAACTGGAGAAGCACTGGAAGTACCGCAACACCATCGTCTGGCATCTCCCCAACCGGGTGCAGGGCTTTTCGGCCAAGTATAAGTTCTTCAGCAAAAACGATATCGCGGTCGTCGGGACTGGCGGCAGTGTTACGCTCAACCAAGAGCCAGAGGATGAACTGTTCCAGAACGAATACGAAAACGCGCTCTATGCCACATCCGGAAAACCGCACTGGGAGGCGTATGAGGCGGGAAAGAAGATGTGTCCGACAGACTTCATCGAGCACATCGCGGCTGACGAGAAATCATCCGGGCAGGGCATCATCTTCGGCACCAAGCCCATAGAGATTCTCATCCCCTATATCAAAGTGCTCACCAAGCGCGGGGACTTGGTTGCGGAGCCGTTCGGCGGCTCGGGTAGCACCCTCATTGCATCCATCAAGCTCGGCCGCCGATGCTATCTGATGGAGAAGTCACCCGTGTACGCCGAAGTCATCCTGAAACGCTGGGAAAACACAGTCGGGAAACGGCCACAGAAAATAAATGATTGATGAAAAGACAAAAGAGCGGTTCCTCGTCGAGCTGGCGAAATACGGCAACGTGTATGTCGCGTGTGCGAAGATTGGTATTGCCCGAGCCACGTACTATCGCTGGCAAAAAGAGGATAAGAACTTCAGGCATTCATCCAATCTGGCACTGCGCGACGGACGTGGGAATGCTTGTGATATCGCCGAATACTCAGTCATACAGCTGGCGAGAGAAAAGAACCTCAACGCCTCCAAGTATCTTCTCGGTCACAATTCCTCGCGGTACCGTCGGGCAGGAAATCCAAGCCAGGTGGTCATCAAGCATGTTCGCTCTGAATCCCAGTCGATGCCTGGCTCAGAACTCCCGAAAGGATACACCGAGATGGATTTCCTGGATGACCTCGCATGGTACAGAGGGCATCTGGATAAGCAGATGGAAGCGGCGGGCTATAAGCCTGAAGAACTTCTCGATACGATCGAGATACTGCGAGAACACCGTGGCAATAAGATCGGTCGCAGATGATCCGCTTGCAGGCAGAATTATTTCGCCCTGATAATCGCACCAGTGTACCCCGAAGTATTCCGCGCCTTCACGAATTCGATGGAATACTGGCCGGCATCGGTCGAGAGATTACCAACCCGCAAAATGTTCTTGGTGTCCCGGAATTCCGCATTTGCCGCATCGCTATCCGCTCCCAAGAATAGATCAACAATGGCCTTCGTCTTCACGTCATAGGTTGCCATGAGAACATAACCGTCTTTCTTCCAGCTCTTTTCCCATGTCTCGATTCCCGCCTGGACCTGAGCCTCCGTTGGCTCGGTGTCTTGATCGGGTACTCCGAGAGTCGATCGGAGATTGGCAAGATTCTTGCCAATCAATGACGGGACATCGAACGCCATCGGGGTTGCATCTGTAGATCCCTCGACCTCTTTATCCTTTTCACCCGGCAGAGCCGCTATCACAACCAGGAACGCGAACACTAGCAATGCGCCAGCCCCGACACGCTTAAGCGTTTTATTCATTAGTATCGCTCCGGCTAGCGTGGTCGTAGGGTTAGAAACACTAAGCCCGCCGCTAGGCCGAGAGCTTTCGCCCTCCCATACCCTTTCGGATATGGACCACGTAGATGGAGCCTGAACGACGGGTTCAGTATCTACGTGGATTTGGCGCCATGCCCAGCAGGCTATCCCGATGAGTTTAGGCTGAATTGTTAAGTAAACTCTACCAAATATCGACCTTGGCGTCCATTCCTAGCTTAACCGCCCAGGAAGTAAAGCTGGGTTACCAACCAACTAACCAACCTGTTGTATCCAGTCTCGAATGTACATTCCGATACGTTCAATATCTGTAGGAGCCAGATCGCCGCTGTGCATGATTATGTTGCGCGACTTTTCCAGCGTACTAATGATCTGCTTCGCCCAATCGATATTTCCGATATGCACTTCAAAAAACTTCCAGTTCTCTGGCTTCGCCATTATCGATATGAGATCACCAAACTCTGTGTAATAAATCGCTGAGCCACCGCGAGCGGTTAACCAACGCACATCTTTTTCCGCTTTTTTCCTGTTCTCTGCGTTAGTACGTATCTCCTTCTTTACACACAAATCCCACCAATTCTCTCCATTCTCTTCAAGTAATTTCTTTGCAATAAATTCTCTGACGGAATTTTCAAAGGCACAGATCGCTGTATATACCACTGCCATTTTACGTGACTTTACAACCAGCTCCTCATCCATGAGGGGTAGACCAAGCCGTTTGTATGTTTCAACGCGCCACTCTTCAGAAAAGTCCCCTTTTGGTTTACGCCCAGCCCTATCCAGAGCCTCCTCAGTTAGAAGGCCGCGAAAAGCAAAAGAATAGAGTGGATCAGAGCGTAGCATGACTAGAAGAGATGCCGCTTTAGACTTTTAAAGAGGACGTCGTAAACAGCGGGGTCACGAGATTCAGGGAGGTGGATTTGTATGTTGTAGTGAAGCTGGGTTTTTGTCGGAAGTTTTGATTCAATATCCTCCTTGGGCTCTTCTTGTGTCGGACTAGCGTCTTTTTCCATTTCAATCTCTGAAGTGTCTCTTGCATCCACTTTCTTTTCCTCGGCTTTCTTCGGCGCGACGCTCCATTCCGCATAGCCCACAAGTGCCTTGAAGGTATTCGCCATGAGGCCGAGCACTTTGTCAGAATTTTTTCCCTGAGTAAGTGTACGAAATTTGTTTTTGACTTCCTGAACAGAGAGCTCATTTGCCTTGACATTCACGGCGAAGAGGTCGCTGTAGGCCTCCCTTATAGCTTCAGCCAACACCTGCTTGGATTGGGACTGGTCTAGGAATTTATAATAGCGCTCGGTCGGCAAGCCGTTGGTGTCAAGGAATCCGAGCCCCTTTAACAAGCTAATGTATAGGCGATCGTTGGTGCTTTTAAATTCTAGGCTTTCCAAAAATTTCTGAGTAAAGGATTCGGGTGCCTTCGCTGTAATGAGACTGTTAAAAAACGGCTCGAGGTTCTTGGTGGTGATGAGGTAGGAGGAATTTAAAGCCATAGAGGTTGGTAGTGCTTTACTTTATAAATACTTTTTACCTTGCAAGTGTACTCTCGCGGCAAACCAAGTCAAGTTATCCATCCCGAAAAGCATCGCGCGGAGCAGTAGTTTACCAACTCGAGATCTGGACTCCTTTAGCCGATGCGTCATCCCTTGTGGTATGGATGATCAACAAGCCCAAGAGCATATCCGCTACTACCTGTACGCCCGTAAGAGCTCGGAAGCCGAGGACCGCCAGGTTGCATCAATCGGGGCGCAGATAGACGAGCTTCGGAAGCTTGCTCAAGAAAACGGCCTCAATATCATCGAGACGTTTACCGAATCGCAGTCGGCAAAGGCACCCGATAGACCGATATTCAATGAGATGCTCGAAAGAATCCGAAGCGGCCAGGCCGAAGGCATTATCTGCTGGAAGCTGGATCGGCTTGCTCGGAATCCAATCGATGGCGGCCAGATTAGCTGGATGATCCAGAAGAGCATCATCAAGCAGATCCAGACGTTCGGCCGGGTATACTACCCCACCGACAACGTGCTCATGATGCAGGTGGAGCTGGGCATGGCCAACCAGTTCATCATCGACCTCTCGGTGAATGTGAAGCGTGGCCTGCGAGCGAAGTGCCAGATGGGCTGGCGACCCAGCCCGCCACCGATTGGCTATCAGCACGACAAGGAGGCCAAGAAGGGCCATAAAACAATTGCCATTGACCCGGAGCGGGCACCAATTGTGAAGCAGATATTCGAACGCGTTGCATACGAAGCATGCAGTGGACGCGATATCTACCGATGGCTCGTGGATACTGGATTCCGCACCCGCGGCGGTAAACGGCTCGCATTGAGCCGCATCTATTTAATGCTCAGGGATCCGTTTTACTACGGAAAATTTGAATACCCCGTTGGGAGTGGCATCTGGTATGCCGGCGCTCACGAGCCGATTACAACCAAGGAAGTATTCGACCGCGTGCAGGACCAGATGACGCGGGTCCCGCGACGGACCAAGGGAAACCACGAGTTCGACTTTATCAAACTCATTCGGTGCGGTTCATGTGGCATGAGCGTGTGCGCGGAAGAGAAGTTTAAGCTGCTGGCGAACGGCGGGAAAAACCGTTATGTCTACTACCACTGTACAAAAGGCATTGAGCGCGCCTGCAAAGAGCCGGCCATCCGAGAAGAGGAGCTGGTCCGGCAGCTTGTGACGCTCATCGACCGCCTGGAGATAGATGAAATGGCTGCCATGGAACGCGTAACCAGGGAGGTCCAGCGATTCCGCAAATTCAGCTACGGAGTGCTCGGCAATATCCCCGAAGAAAAACGCCAGACAGCGGAAATCGATACCCGCAACTACGCGAAGTATGTGCTGACCGAAGGATCGCGCGATGAAAAACGCGAAATACTGTCGTGTTTGAAGAGCAGAATTGTTCTTCACGATCGGTCCGTCCGCCTAGACGACCCGGACAGGAACTAGTTACGCATGGGCGCCTCGCTCTTGGATAGATGCGGATACACCTGAATCATGACCCGTTTTTGATTGTTGTGGTTATAGACAACCCGAATCTCTCCCGGAAATTTCCAGTTCGATGCTTTCAAGATCCCGTGCAGCTCATGGAAGTCTAAGTCTGAAGTCGTATATGCCGGAGGCTGAAAAACTACCAAAAGGTTGGTCTCGCCCAAATCGTTTCCATAGTGCTGGACTTTTTCCTTGATGAACTCGGAGAGCTCCGGAATATTCATCCCGCCTCGGTAGCGTTTCAGCTCAAACTTTCTTAAACCATCGTCGCCAAGAATACAAAAATCGGAAGTATTCACCTGATGTCTGAAGCGTATCAAGTCTCCCAGGGTGTCGATTCTGTCCCTGCCGGGGTTAAATCCGCTGACCTCAAAACAGACATCGCTACCGGGCGTATAGAAATCCAAAAACATAAAGAGGCCAGCAAACACTTCGTGCTCGTCCCGATGCTGTGCCCCCCTCTCGCCAACCGTGCTGGCGATATCTTCCATCAGCGCTGGATCTGCTCTGAGAATGTCGTACGAAATGCCGCGCTTTTTCATTTCTTCCTGCAATTCTTTCTTTTTTGCGATCTCGAATATCCGAGACAGTTCGTCACGAGAAAAACATATGATGCTGTGCTTCTTTGAGTATTTCATGCGCTATGTCCGCTTCGCAATAACCATATCGCCAAACACTTTATCGAGATCCGTACCTCGGATTACAAACGCTGGAACCGGCTCGTATTTCACCCCAGCCACCTGATTTCGATATAGGGCAATGGCAGTGTGATTGCCGTCCGGGATGAAACGGGCTCCAGACGGTCTATCCTCGGCAATAATTAAAGGCTCCTTCGGTGTAGCCACAGCGTAGTCGGCACGGTACTGCTTCACCTTCTCGAGATGATCTGGGAAGAGATCGATGATTGCGGAATTGCTCACCGCTATCGCCCGAGAACCTACGTCATTCATGGCACCATCAAAATCGATTGTTTCCAGCCTTTCGCCAGCGAGGCGGTAATACCAAGGCGTGTGCGCTTCAGCAAGCTGGGCAACCTCGATACACTCCTCGGTTACTGTCACATTGTCACGTGCAAGAAATAGATCGCGATTGAAAGCTGCGAGCGTAATACGCCATCCGTGATCCCGTAAAAAGATATTCTTGTCCATGAGTTCCTACGGTAAAGTTCTAGCCCCGTTTCGGGGGTCAACTACAGTCGGGACTAGAACCACCATTTTATGCGCTTCGAACAGGTCGGAACGCAGTTGAACAGTTAGCTCCGGAGCCAGGACTCGAACCTGGAACCATCGCCTTACACGATGTCCGATGCTTCCGCATCGGCGTGGACTATATCTTCGCCATCCCTGTTTGAGGATTAGGCGCCTCGGTATCTAGTCTCTACGGAGCCCCTCGCCCTTCGAATGAAAGGCGAGGGTTCCCACGGTATTACCCTCCGCGATGGGTTGGGGCTTCACCGTTATCCCGAGGAGTACATCGCAAGGTTTCCCTCACGAGCTGCGATTCGTCACAGGGCGCCGCTCTACCATTGAGCTACTCCGGAATTGGTTGTGAACTAGCGTATTGTAGCGCTTTTCGGGTCAGTTTTCAAGCCCCCCATTCCATCCTGTGATATACTCGGTGTATGGTCCGCCGCCTGCATCACCGCATCACATACTTCACCTCGAGCTTCGTGCTCGTGTTCGCCCTTGTTATGATCTGGCGAGGCGTGTGGTACATCCTCGACGGCTTCGATCGCATCTTCTTTGATGGCAATCACTTCGTGTCCATCATCGGCGGCATCATCCTCGGCTTCACCCTTCTCTACCTCCCGGACAAAGATCTCAAGGAGATCCGGAAGCTCTAGTACGCGGGCACGATGCCCTCGGGTTCCGCGACAACGACTTTGTTGCGTCCGCGTTCCTTCGCCAGGTACATCGCCCTGTCCGCACGCTCCACCACCTCATCGAGCGTCTCCTCTCCTGCGCGGCGCTGCGCGGTACCGATGCTCGCCGTGATCGGGATGCGAGTACCGTTATAGACAAATTCAGCTCCTTCAAGCGCGCGCCGTACTTTCTCGGCGACAACCACGCGGTGACGTGCGATCTCGTTCTTCTGGGATGAACACGAGAAGGCGACGACGAACTCCTCTCCTCCCCAGCGCCCGATGATGTCATCGGAACGGAGCGCTTCGCGGATGACCTCCGCGGTCTTCACGAGCGCCGCGTCTCCCGCGGCATGGCCATACGTATCGTTGATGTTCTTGAATTTGTCCAGATCGATGAACAGGATGTTGAAGGTGAGGTACTCCCCGGTGCGGCGGTTGAGCCCCTCGGGCAGTTCGGTCACGCGATCGAGGCGCGCCTCCGCTTCTGCGACGAACCCTGCCCGGTTCAGGACGTTCGTGAGCGTGTCGACGTGCACCATGCGGCGCACGAATTCCAGAAGGCCCTCGGTATCGTTGTGGTCGAGGTATGCCTCTACGTTCTTCTTCATCTCCTCGAGCCACACGCGACGGTCAAGATCGCCGTCGTGCTGCTCCTCAGCTGGCGGAGGTTGAGGTGTTGGAGCTTCGGGCAATGCCGTTCCTACCTCCTGTTTGATCTCTTCGAACTGTTCTTCGATGCTCGTCATACCTCAGTGTAGCATCAGTAATTCTTCAGCTTCTCCACTTCATGGTGCTGCCGGATCTTGTCCAGTGCTTTCGCCTCGATCTGCCGGATGCGTTCGCGGGTGACCGCGAAGACGCGCCCCACTTCCTCGAGGGTGTGGGTGACGCCGTCGGTCAATCCGAACCGCATGTCCAGGATCTTCTGCTCGCGCGGCGTGAGGTCGGCGACGATTTCGGTGATGTACTTCTTCAGGATCTTCTGCTGGGCGGACACCGCAGGGGAGATGGTCTCTTCGTCAGGCACGAAGTTCGCCAGCGAGGAATCGTCGTCGTCATCCCCGACCGGCGCCTCGAGGGACACCGTGTCCTGGGAGATCTTGATGATGTGGCGGATCTTGTCGACTTCCACGTTCATCTCAGCCGCCACCTCTTCCGGAAGCGGGTCGCGGCCCAGATCCTGCACTAGCCGACGAACGACCTGCTGGTATTTGTTGATCGTCTCCACCATATGGACCGGGATGCGGATCGTGCGGCCCTGGTCGGCGAGCGCTCGGGTGATCGCCTGCCGGATCCACCACGTCGCATACGTCGAGAACTTGAATCCTTTATGGAAATCGAACTTCTCGACCGCCTTGAACAGGCCGATATTGCCCTCCTGGATCAGGTCCAGGAGCGACAGGTTGGCCGACCGGCCGACGTACTTCTTGGCGATGGACACCACGAGACGGAGGTTGGAGACGGCGAGCTTCTGGCGCGCCGCTTCATCGCCGCGCTCGATGCGCTTCGCCAGTTCGATCTCCTCCTCGCCGGTCAACAGCGGATACCGGCCGATCTCCTTGAGGTACATCTGCACGGAGTCGGATGCCGAATCGTCGAATTCCGTTTCGATGCGCTTCTTCTCCTGGTAGACCTTCGCTTCCTTCTCGTCGAAGACGCGGCTGGATTCGATGACGTTGATGGAAAGCGACTCGAGTCGGTCATAGAGCGCCTCGAGCCCTTTGATGTCGCGCTCGATGTTCGGGAATGCGGCCAGCATCTCGGCGTGCGTGACGAATCCGCGCGATCGGCCTTTGCTGACCAGATCGTGCACGGCCGCCTCGGAGATGAAAACCTTCGCGCCGCGAGGGGTCACCCACGCCTTCAACTTCCGCTTCGGCTTCTTCGCCGCGCGTTTCGCCTTGCGCACGATCCGCTTCTTCGGACGACGGACTGCCTTGCGGCGGCCTCGCTTCACCGGTCGGCGGATCGGTTTGCGCTTCTTCGCCCGCTTCTGCTTTTTTCCCACCACTTTCTTCTTTTTCTTCTTCATGTGGTTGTTGTTGGTGATTGGATGGATTGCAAACGGTTGATCTCTTCGGTGTATTGCTGGAATGTCCCGACCAGCTCTCGGACCCGGGCGCTGTCCTTCTGCTGCTCGGCTGCGGAGATGTCGAATTCGAGCTGGGCGCGCTTGGTCCGCAGATCGCGTTCGCGGAGGAACGCGCCGATGGATTCGAGCGCTGCACTCAGTTGTGCCTCCGGAATCTGTACATAGAATTCCTCCGCCCGTTGGTGCGCCGATTCGATGACCGGACGAAGCTCCGCATCCGCATCCCGTGCAGCCAGGAGCTTCGGCTCCTTCACGAGGAGCGCGACCCGGGCATCGACGAGCTCGATCCATGGCTCCGCCTGCGGAGCAAGCGACGGGTCGCGTGCGAGGATCGCAGCGATCTCGACGCTTGCGGGATCGGGCGGGAGGACCGGCTTCGCCGGAGCCGTTTGGGGTTCATCGGTCTCCATTCCCCGTTCCGCTGCGGCGATATCATCATACACAGCAGCAACGTCGGCAGCGACGCTGGCATGGTCGGCGCGTACGAGCTGCGCAAGCTCGTCGATCCAGTGGCTCTGTTCCACTTTGCTGGCAAGACGGCGGATGAGCGGTCCGAGCGATTTGACCGCATCGCGCTTGCTCGATGCGGATTTCGGATCGAGGGCGCCTTTGGCCCGATCGTAGTAGTAGCGCAGGGCAGGAACCGCGGTCGTGGCGAGCTCAGCGAATTTTGTCCCATGCTTGGCGACATAGTCCGCGGGGTCTTTGCATGATGCGTCATCCAAGGCGAGCACCCGGACGCGCATATCGGCCGCAAGCGCCAGTCCGATGCCGCGGCGGGTCGCCCCTTGGCCGGCCTGATCGGCATCGAAGCATACGTCCAGGTTCATCGTATGCCGCCCGATCATCCGCAGCTGCTGCGGGGTCAATGCGGTGCCGCTGACCGCGACCGCATTGGTCGCGCCCGACTGCCAGGCCATGATGGCATCCATGTTCCCTTCCACAAGGAGCGCGGCATCGTGTTCCCGCATGCCGTTCTTCGCGAGGTGAAGGCCGAAGACGACCCGCGATTTGTCGTAGACCGACGTCTGCGGCGTGTTCACGTATTTCGCCGGCGCCTCCCCGTCGGGCGCGACGGATGCGCCGTACGCACGGCCGGTGAACCCGACCGTCTGCCCGTTGGTATCGGCGATGGGGAACATGATGCGCGAGCGGAACCGGTCGTAGACGCGATCATTCTTCTTGATCGCCATGCCCGCGGCGACGATGTCGTCGTCGCCCATGCCTGCGCCGCGGAGGAACTCCGTGAGCGCGCGCCAGTCATTGGGCGCCCATCCCAGCTTCCAGGCCTGCACGGTCGCGTCTTCCATGCCGCGGCCCTTCAGGTATGCCAGTGCCTTGGCGCCGGCCGTCCCATGCCACAGCTGCTTGGCGAAGAACTTCTCGGACAGGTCGAGCACCTGCAGGAGGCGCCGGCGTTGCTGCCGTTCGGCACGGTCTTCGGGACCGTGCTCCGGCAACGGCACCCCGGCACGCGCCGCGAGGATCCGTAGCGCTTCCGGAAAGTCCAATCCGTCGATCTCCTGCACGAACGAGAACAGGTCCCCTCCCTTGTTGCAGCCGAAGCAGTGCCAGGTCTGCCGTTCAGGGGAAATATGAAAGGACGGGGTCTTCTCGTTATGGAACGGGCACCGTGCTTTCCAGCCGGATCCCGCTTTCCGCAACTTCAGATACCCGGAGATGACGTCGACGATGTCGAGGCGTGATTTGACTTGTTCGACGGTATCGCTCATATGAAATCGGGATACCGCATACTGCCCCAGACGTCCCCCGAAACGCACCAGCGGCATAAGGTGCCGCAGACCAAATCCCGTTGTACGGGATCGTATGTAGTACTCGGAGGATACCACACGGTTATCAACTCGGCAACACGCCGAGCTTCCCCCCGTCCTTGCGCTCGATCAGGATCTCCTTGGCCTCGCCGCCTCGTTCGAACCGGACCCGGTACATCTCCTTGCCTTCGTACTCGTAGAGGCGCTCGTAATCCATCACCTTGATCGGTACTTGGTAGAGTCCCCGGAGCGCTTCCTCCATCTGCCACCGTGTTTCGGCGATCTCACGCTGCGCCCGTTCGATCATCTTGAACGTCCCGTGGTCGACGATCGGCGCTCGCTTCGGTACCGGCGGCTGCGTCGCATCAGGGTGGAAGTACGGATTTGTCTTCTCGGGATCGATGGGTCGTTCCATATCCCTAGGATACACTCGTCAGAACGTCCAATGCAAGAAGAAGCCGCCCTCATCGGACGGCCCCACGACCCAGAAAGTACCTCTCCATCATCTCGGACGTGCACTGCTCGAAGCTGGGGTAGTACATCATGCCGCGGTCTCGGGACGGGAACACGAACGGTGACAGTCCCGCCTGCAGGTACTGGTAGTACGCCATCGCCCGGCCGGAGCGTCCGTTGCCGTCCGAGAACGGGTGGATGCGTTCGTACCGCCAGTGCAGGTGCGCTATCTCCCCGATGGTCAGATGCGCGGGTTGCTTCCGGCAACGTTGGTGCAGGTCGCAGGCCAGGGCAAGCCATGCCGCCATGTCCGCCGGCACGTCCTGCCAGCGGGAACCGATGCGGCGCGGCGGACGCGTGATGTCGTCGCTGGAGCGGATCACGACATCGTGCATGCGCCATTCGCCCTTCTCCTCGGGGCGCAGCTTGCGTTGGCCCTTCAGGTGCTGTCCATCCACGATGGTCCGCTGCACCCGCTTCACGAGCATGTCGTCGGGCGGCCCGGCCGCACTCCGAAGCATCAGGATGGCGCCGAGATGCCCCCGAGGGATGCTCCGGTCATCCCGCGATCGCTGTTCGATGCGGCGCCTGACCTCGGCCGGGTCGTTCCGGATGCCTTCGATGGCGTCGGACTCCACCACGAACCGGGCCAGGAATGCGACCTCCTGAACTTCCAAAGAACACCTCCTATCGTCGGGTATAGAACCTGCCAGATTCCCGATGTCCGTGCAACATGATGTGGCCCTCGCGTTCCATCCGATCGAGATACTCCTGGAGCACTGCTGGGGGCATCTCCGTCAATCGCTCGAGTTGCGCGACGTTCAGGGTGCCATGCACGGCAAGATGCCGTGCGGCCGCTTGACGCGCCGCCATATATTGCTCGCTGAGCATCCGCGGACGGAGGAATTTCCGTGCGGCACGCAGAACCAAGACGCGGACGACGAGTCCGCCAAGCAGGAATCCCAGCAGGAAGATGATGGAATCGCGAACGGAGATCATCGTGTCAGGGTGCGACGGAAGCGGTTGAAGAGAGGAAACCATGCGAGGATGTGACCCAATCCCCAGATGCGGCCGGCATGGAACATCGCCAGCACCAACAGACCGATGGCGTAGACGACATGCTCGTCCACCAGGTATGCATGCGCGTTCGGATACGGGAAGTCCAGGTTCGGTAGGTAATAAAGCGCCATGACGAGCATGCCCATGAACGAGGAGAACCGGACCGCGATGCCCAGGATGAGCGCCGCGCCGATCAGGGTGAGCCCCCAGGCGTTCAGGGCGTTGGTGACGGGCAGGATGCCCGGCGAGGCCAGCCACGAGTAGAGCGGGACGAACGTCTTCGCTTCGGCGAGGAATCCCGCGGCCGACCACGAAGGATCGATCACCTTGGTGATGCCTGCGTAGAAAAACGTCCAGCCAAGCGTAAGCCGGAGGAGGAGGAGCGAATATCGTTGGCTGCGGGTCATCCCTCCCGTCATACGTCCAGTATACCTCAACGCCTGACGTGCATGACATCCCCGTCGTGGATACCGAGCCGATCGGCGGTTCCCGCGACGACCTCGATGACCTGGCTCACCGGCCCGGGCGACCGGTACCGTGCCAATTCCGCGTCAGGCACACCGGGTTCCGGTTGCACGTTCTTGGCAATACCGACGACGGTGTCCCCGCGCAACCAGATGATGTCGATGGGAAACCGGACATCCTTCATCCAAAACGCCCGATCATCGGGCGGCATGAACACGAACAGCATCGCGGCATCATCATCCAACGAATCGCGTCCCGAGAGACCCTGCGTTTGCTCGAACACATCGTCAGCGATCTCTGCGCGAAGCGTATGAGAACCGAAGGAGATCGAATGGCCCTTCGGCTGAAGGGCAACGAGGACGGCGACCACGATCGCCGCAACGATGAGCGCACGAACGACCATGCCCCATCATAACGGACGGTTATCGCCGGTGGAAGCGCGGCCGATGCCCGAACCGGCGCACGCGGCCGCCATGCATGCCGCGTCGTGCTTTCTCCGCCGCCGGGAGCTCCGGAAGCTCCACGGACAGCTTGGCGTGCTTCGTCACCGGCAACGGTTTGCGGATGAGACGCTCGATCGCGCGGATGTCCGCCCGCTGGTCAGGCATTGCCAGTGAGATGGCGTGGCCTTCGCGACCGGCGCGGCCGGTACGGCCGATGCGGTGCACGTAGTCCTCGGCATTGTCAGGGAGGTCGTAGTTGATCACCAATCCGATGCCGGTCACGTCGATGCCGCGCGCAGCGATGTCGGTCGCCACCAGCACGCGATACGTGCCCGCCTTGAATCCCTCCAACGCCTTGATGCGCTGGGCAAGCGTGCGGTTGGCATGGATCTCCGCGGCGCGAACCCCTTCGTTCTCCAAGAGTCGGGTGAGCTTGCGCGCGCCATGTTTGGTGCGGGAGAACAACAGCACCGAGGCATCGGGATATTCCTGGAGGAGGTGGAGAAGCAGGGAGAACTTGTCGTCCTTGCGGACGATGTAGATCTCCTGCTCGACCATCTCCGCCACCGTCCCCGACGGTGCGACCTCAACGCGCACCGGCATGCGCATATGCTTGTTCGCGATCATCACGATGTCGTCCGGCATGGTCGCCGAGAACAGCATCGTCTGGCGCTCCTGGGGCTTGGGAAGCATCGCGAGGATCCGGTTGATCTGGGGGGCGAATCCCATGTCGAGCATACGGTCAGCCTCGTCCAACACCAGGATCGAGATACGGTTGAGTTTCGTATGGCCCTGCTCGATGACGTCCAGAAGGCGCCCCGGCGTTGCCACGAGCACATGCGGACGCGCCCGCAACTGACGGACCTGCTTGTCGATGCGCTCGCCGCCGATGAGAACGGCTGAACGTAGCCCGAGCGGCGCGCCGATCTTCCCCAGCGCCTCGTTCACCTGCAAGGCGAGTTCTCGCGTAGGAATCAGCACCAGCGCGCCGCCTTTGGCGGCGCCCTCATGCATCCGCTGCAGCATGGGCACGCCAAAGGCAAGGGTCTTCCCCGTCCCAGTCTGCGCGATGCCGATAATGTCCTCTCCCGCGATCGCCACAGGAATGGCTTTCTGCTGGATGGGCGTCGGCACCGTGAAATGGTGCTTCTTCAGCACGTCCAAGAACAGCTCGTTGATTCGCAGACCCTCGAACGAGGGTGATGGTCCTTCCATTGTTTGTTGCGCTCCGTGACCCGATGTCGCCGTGGGGTCACGTGTGACGCAACGAGATTCGAGTCGCGCAGCATCCTACTGGATACTGCTCCGTACTCTCAGCAAAGCAAATTCCAACACAAAAGTCAATCTCTTTGGATTCCCGCCGCTTGCTCATCGCTTCCGAACGTACTTGAAATAGTCTATAAAATACCATAGAATACTTCGATTGGAAGGGTGCAGGAGTGGTTTATCTGGCACGCTTGGAAAGCGTGTGTAGGGAAACCTACCGAGGGTTCGAATCCCTCCCCTTCCGCCAATAAAGAAGCTGTGTTTGCCCCACCTTCCCGTGCGCACGCCTTCGCGGATGACCTCCTATTCAGTGCCGAGAATACACCGGTACCTCCGAGGGCGAGGTGTAGTCAGCACCCTGGGTGTACCAGTTGAACTCGTTGGTGTTGATGCAGAAGACTTTCTTGAAGAAGTTGGGATCCTGGGCAACGGCATCAGAGCCCGAGAGATTTACATGGTGGAGTATGCCGGTGTCTTCTCCAGTGACTTGGACGGCATAGACCTTCTGGTCATTGGTCTCACAGTTCCTGAAGAGCCCGGAGGTGGGGAAGAGATCTCGGACCAGGGAAGCGATGGGCTTCACGGCAGAGAAGCCACC
The DNA here is from genome assembly GCA_035583445.1 of Minisyncoccota bacterium. GTDB lineage: Bacteria > Patescibacteriota > Minisyncoccia > 2-02-FULL-40-12 > GWA2-44-9 > JAGOPO01. The sequence continues at coordinate 12,062 of DATEYD010000134.1, read as the reverse complement.
GAGATGTCCGTAGAATCCGAAGATGACAGGATTCAGGAAAAGACGCTTGAATCCCCATTCATTCACAATGTAGACATCGGGGTCGTTGGAGCCGGGAGCGAAGATGGTATCCCCATCGTTGAGCCCTGCGAATTCTAGAGAACCTCCTGAGGGTGCAGGCGTGGGGATGGGAGAGTCGCCGGGAACTGAGGTGGGCATGTATACCGCGGTACAGGCTTTGGAGCCTCCGGAGACGATGACCGAACCGTTCGCATCACAATCACCTGACCAGGTCTGAGTGTATTCGGAGATTGCGGAAGCGGAGAGCGCGTGCGTTATACAAGTGACGGAGTATGCGTAATCCTGGTCCATGCCAGCGTTGTCGAGGTACAGATGCGCATCGGCAGCAGTCGCGGAGCCTCCGCTGATCGAGACTCCAGCAGTCAGGATTCCGAAGCAGGAGGAGCCACCGCCGGAGGAAAGGGCGAAGGTAACTGCGGTAGCATCGGTGGTTGCGTTATAGGTGGTGCCGTCATTGCCGGCCAAATCTTCGGGTTTGATGGTGAACGTGACGGTACCAGTAGTATCATCTGCGTGGACAACATAGGTTGTTGCCCAGTTCAATTCATCATTCGAGGTGCTAGCGACAGTCGCCGCATTTGTGATGGGGTCGCCGCCGGAGAGGAAGGTCACGCTGGCGGAGGCCAGGGCTTCATCGGAGGTGAACGAGAGGGTTATCGTGTTCCCCACTACCGCAGTGGTATTCGTGGCGTTGTTGGAGACGATGGAGATGGGGGTCAAGACGGGATCGGTGGTGTCAGCAGTGATATCGGCATAGGTTGTTCCGACGCCTGAGTTGTAGAGCTCAGTAATCTCGTCGGCGGTCAGGACGCGATTCCAAATACTAGCTTCATCGATCAGTCCGTCAAGATAACTCCCGGCGGCACCCGTTCCACCGGCAAAGAGGGTCCCATTAATTACTCCACGCGGCCCAATGGAAAGCTCCGTTGTCGTGAAAGCGCCATTGTCTAAAGAGAAACTAACGGTAGTGTCAGCCGAAGTATACTGGAGCAGGGCCAGATGCCAACTCCTGTCTCCTACATCAAGAGCCTCACCAGTATTAACGTAGGATTCGTCTCCTGCATCGTAGACAAAACCTTTGACGTAGCCGCTCTGGTGGGCGATGTAACTTCCAACACCATCCGCACTGCCGAAGATTACAGCGTCTGCCGCAGGATTCGCAGTATACTTGAACCAAACGGCCATGGTGAAGTCGCCAGTCCCACCCAAGCCAGATGGAGACGTCTTACTCAGGTATTCGCTGTCCGCCGCCACGAAGCTCGCCGCGTTCCCGTCCATCGCGCCCCCGGGATTGGCTACGCCGTCAACGCTATCATACGCATCGGTCAGAGTGCCCGACGGGAGAGCGATGGAATTGGCTCGATTACCGGAAACCTCGGTCAGGTCCCACCAACCGGTAAGACTAGTCTTGTCGGCAGCGGACAGATCAGCGTACAGCTTTCCGTTACCCGAGTTGAAGATGGAGGTTCGCTGAGAGTCCGAGATGGCACCGTTGGTTCCGGTCCACAAGCCAACTGGGCCGATCTGCCCGGTGAAGTAGGTGTCTATGGTCTCTTCCGCGCCTACCCTAAACGGTTTGCCTCCAAACGATTGTCTTTGGCCGCCTACATTGAGCGCCTGTGTCACCTCTGTGCCAGCATCGGCGGATAAGTGCAGGGTGATATCTGCGCTAGTGTATCTACCAACAATGAGCCGCCACCCGCCCCCAGAGGGCAGATCCAGCTCAACCGTAATTTCCTCTTCATTTATCGCGTCGTAGACCTTGAACTGGAACTTGGTACCGCTCCAGTAAAGGTACGCGAGGGGCCATCCATCGCTGTCACTGTAGAACCCGACGATCCAGGCGGGATCGGCCTTCTGGGCTTCGTTTAGATTGACCCACGCAGCCAGTGAGAAGTTTCCAGTACTAGTCCCGGTGTTGTAGGAATCCTTTTGTAGTTGGGTAGGCACGTACTCATGGAGCACTGGAGTGATGAAGTCTCCCACCGGACCGACCGGGCCGTGCAGGACCGCACCCACCGTGTTGTTATCGGTGAGGTCGTTCCCACTATCCACAACGCTGTCAACCCTGGTTCCTGAGGTTTCGTTCAAATCCCAATAACTTACCAGATCATCGAACAGTGTGCTCGTCGCAGAAGCGGGCGGCAGGTACAGCACGATGCCTGCGGTAAGCACGAGCACCAAAACCAGGCCCTTAGTGGACCACTTACCGAAGGATGAGTGCATCAAAATGGGTACGATTATACTTATTCATTATACCCCTATACTTCTGTCCCCCGCAAGATGTCAACAAAACGGCTCACCATGATGAGCCGTTTTGTTGAGGGCCTCTGCTACCTGTTCAATGCGGCGCGTGTGGCGGATCCGACGTAACCGACCTGGAAGATGCCGCGGGTCTTCTGGAATGCCTTGACGGCGATGATGGTGATGGGACCGAAGAGCGTGGTGGTCTCCTGGGATACGGGGAGGAAGCCGATGCCCTCGATGGTATCCAGTTCCGTCACGAACTTCGTCCAAAAAACACCGCATCACCCCAGATCCCGCCGGACCAGCGCGTTGAACTGCTGGCCGCGATCGTATTCGTTGAGGAACAACTCAAAGCTCTTTGCCGCGGGCGAGAACGTGATGACCGCCGTGACGAAACTTGGCGCTCGCTTCATCGCTGCCTGCCACGCATCGTCGAGCGATGCGTAGGAGCGTATCCCCCGTCCCCACGGCCCCAGCGCACGGCGCATCTTCCTCGTAGCGCTCCCATCCAGAAGCACGAGATTCGTCTTCAGGATATGTGTGCGCACCTCATTCGCCCATTCGCGGTAGTCGAGCTCGCGATCGGTCCCTCCGGCGATGAGGATGCAATTCTGCCCTCCCCAGCGGCGCACCGCCGCAATGCCGCCTTCCGGCGAGGTCGCGGTCGTGTCGTTGATCACGCGGAGCTTTCGCCCCTGGAACACGGTTTCCTGCCGATACGGGACCGCAGGCAGCGACGCGATGCGTCCCTGGATGCGTGCCCAGGGAACGCCGGCGGCACGGGATGCGCTGGCCGCGGCAAGCAGGTTGGCAAGATTGTGCTCTCCCCACGAAGCGATGAAATCCGGGATGTCGAGCACCCGTTTCTCGCGCGTGCCTTCACGCGATATCACGCCGCCATCCTGGTACCAGACGCCCGCCCGTCCGGCAGGCAACGGTGAGAGCGAGAAGAATCGCATCGCGGCCTTCGGTCGCCTGGTGAGGAAGTGGATCGTCGCCGGGTCATCGGCATTCAAAATCAGCGTGTCTCGGTCGGATTGGTGCGCGAAGACGTTCGCCTTCGCCGCGGCGTATTCCTGCATCGTCCCGTGCCGATTCAAGTGATCGCGGTACAGATTGGTGATGACCGCGATGCGGGGCGACCGTTCGAATGGCGGGAAATATTCGAGGATGAACGAGGAGAGCTCCGTCACCGCGACGGATGCCCGCTCGTCCGCCGCCGCCAGGAACGGCTTCACCGTCGAATTGCCCGTCAGCACGCTCTGCGGGATGAAATGCTTCGCCCAGGTCGCCGTGGTCGTCTTTCCCCGTGTGCCCGTGATGCCGACGGTCTTGCCCTTCCAGAGCTCGTAGAAGAGCGTCCCCTCGTTGTGCACGGGAATGCCGCGCTGCAGCGCGCGCTGGACGTAGGGGCTCCGCATCGGCACGTCCGGGTTGACCACCAGGACCTGTGCCGCGTCCACAAGGGCATTGGTGTGCCCGCCCAATGCCCACGTCAGCCGCTGCGTGCGCTGCTCGTAGTCACGACCGTCACGTGCCCCTTTCTTCAGATGCTCCTCCACCTTGCGGACCGAGGGGGCCAGAGCCTCGGCGTCCTTCAGGTCGGTCACCGTGATCCGTGCGCCGTGGTCGATGAGCCAGTTCACGGTCGCCGCTCCGCCGCCCAAAAGCCCGAGCCCCATCACCAGCACACGAGCGTTCTTCAACGGGGAGGTCATATGACGAGCGGGTCGAACCCGAGCAGCCACTGCCATACGATGCCGACGAGAAGGATCAAGATCGGCTGGGTGCGATCGATAAAGCGGGTGACACGTGCAGCGTCATCCACAAATCCGAGCTTTTTGAGGTAATGGAAATAGAAACTCCTGCTGGATCCGGTCCGTTCGCGGGCGCCGAACTGCAGGCGCGTGAGCACGCAGTCCCCAACGACCATCAACTGGAGCCAATACACCAGCATGCCGAGCGCGATGATCCACACATCAAACAGGAGCGGCGCGAGGATGATGACGATGATGATCGCCAGGTGCATCCAGAAGATGGGTCCGAAGTCGTGCCGGAACATATCAGTGGGGCATCCCGCGAAGGATGCGGATACGGTCCTCCAGCGGTGGATGCGTCATGAACAGATGCGTCATCCAATTGCGGGCCGATTTCCCCTTGAACGGCGAGGAGAGGAAGAGGTGCGCGGTCGCGGTGTGGGCATGCGGCAGCGGGGCTTGGTCGCGCGCGATCTTCTCGAGCGCGGACGCCAAGCCTTCGGGGTAACGCGTCAGGAGCGCTCCCGACGCATCGGCGAGGAATTCCCGCTTGCGCGATACCGCCATGCGGATGAGGGTCGCCGCGAGCGGTGCGAGGATGGCTGCGGCGATGCCCAGCGCCAGCATCACCACCCCGCCGTTGTTGCGGTCCCGGTTGCCACCGAAGGCAAGCGATCGCAGGAACCAGTCGGACACGATGGCAATGATGCCGGCCATCACCACGACGACCGTGGATACGAGAATGTCGCGATTCCCCACATGCGAGAGCTCGTGCGCGAGCACGCCCGCCAGCTCGTTGTCGTCGAGTTGTTCCAACGCGCCACGGGTCACCGCGATCGCCGCGTGCTTCGGATCGCGTCCGGTCGCGAACGCGTTGATCTGGGCCGCCTCGATCACGTGCAGGCGCGGCAGCGGCAGGCCGGCGGTGATGCAGAGGTTCTCGACGATCCGGTACAGACGCACGCTTTCTTCCCGGGTGACCGGCTGTGCTCCGGACATCGCCAGCGCGATGCGGTCCGACTTCCAGTACGCGACGAAATTGCCGACGATCGAGAACGCGGCGAAGAGGTACAGGATGGTCGGGTCGCCGTACGTCTGGCTCAGGATCCATCCGAGGCCGATGAGCAGGACGAACGCACCGGTCATGAGCGCCCAGGTCTTGCGCACGTTCACATCCTGATGGGTGTAGAGGTTGCCTGCAATGGACATTCGGGTTGTAATATGATATACCGGTATCGGAGGATCCGATGGTACAGCGGTTTCTGAACGGTCTCGCCTCGCACAAACTGGTGGTCGGGATCGGATTCATCATCCTGTTCATCCTCGGCCTGATCGCCTACGCCCTGCTCAATGCGAGCAACACGATGACGCGCGCGGTCCGCGACGATGAGGATGATCGCATGCGTTAGGCGCCGGCTTCCCGGCGCTTTTTTTCTTTCTAAAATTGCACCTTCACTGGTTCGCGGGCGACCGCTTCGGACAGTTCGAAGAAATCGGACTTCTTGAATCCGAGCACGCCGGCGATGAAGTTGGTCGGGAACGATTCCTGCTTGGTGTTGAACGACATCACGTTCGTGTTGTAGAAGCGGCGGGCTGCCTGGATCTTGTTCTCCGTGTCCGCGAGCTCGCGCTGCAGTTCCGTGAACGCGCTGACGGCCTTCAGGTCCGGATACGCCTCGGCAAGCGCGAAGAGGTTCTTCAATGCGCCTGAGAGCATGTTCTCCGCCTGGGCGTGCTCGGCGACGCTCGTAGCCCCCATCGCCTTCGCGCGCGCGGTGATGACCGCCTCGAGCGCCCCGCGTTCGTGCGACGCATACCCCTTCACCGTCTCGACGAGGTTGGGAATGAGGTCGTATCTTCGCTTGAGCTGTACGTCGATGTCCGACCAGGATTCCTTCACCCGGTTGCGCCATCTGATCAGGCTGTTGAAGGTCGCAATCAGCCACAATACGATGACCGCCGCGACGACGGTGAGGATGAGGGTGGTATTCATGCCCCCATCGTAGTAAAAATCCCCTGAAAAAAGAAGGCCCCCGCTCCAGTGGAGCGGGGGTTTGGCGGTCAGAACCGCCAGCCGAGGGCGACCCGGTACGCCGGCATGAGTGCCAGCGACCGATCGTCCCGGAACACGGCGAGACGATCCGTCCGTGGATCGTACGTCGCGTCGGCGGTGATGGCGGAGACGATGCCCAGACGGACCTCGGCGCGAAGCGACAGCCGGGAGAACAGCGGCCGTTCCAGCGCGCCCCCGACGAACGGGTAGATGACGGTCGGGGACTCGAGCGCGCTGTCGGGACCGGCGAAGACGAATCCCCCGTTCTGGGACACGGCCCGCCATCGTTGGTGGACCGTCCGGCCGGTCGCGTCCGCAGTCCATTCGAACCCGCCGTACGCGTCCGACACGACGCCGTAGGAGGCGCCCACGAACACGGAGCGAGTCGTGCCGAACAGCCAGTACGGCCGCTGCCGTCCGACGGAGACGTCCACGAAGAACCCGATGCTATGCGAGAACCCTTCCTTCCGAACGCCGACCGCCGCCATCCATCGGGATGCGCCGGATGCACCGAGAGGGGGCGACTGCGCCCACTGGACGGAGACGTCCAGCGCCGGTTGCAGCGGACGGCCGGTCACCGCGCCCGCGTCCACGCTGCCGAATCCCACGTAGACCTTCTCTTGGGCCGGCGCAGGAACGGATACGAGTACGAACAGGACCGGCAGAACCCAGGTCTTCACGCGCCACCTCCGGGCAGCAGCAGCTGGTACAGCGGACTGGGTGCGGGCGGGTCCTCGAGGCACGTCGGCGGCAAGCCGCGCACCATGGAGTGCCCGCTGCACTCCGCGAACACGTACCAGTAGATGCGCGTTGCGCGCACCATGGACCGCAGGCGCGGGTACTCCGTGCGTACGAAATCCACTTGTCCGCCGAACCCGTTGATGCCTGCTTCGGTGACCCACACCTCGACGTTCGCGGGCAGCCGTTGGATCTGCCGCTTCGCCTCAGGAAGGTACGTGCTCTGCACGCTGTAGTAGTGGAGTGCGAAGATCCGCAGCTGGGTCGCCGGATCGGGATCACGCGCGAGCCCTAAGAGGCCGGCATCGAGCACGCGCCTGATGTACGAATCTCCGCCGGTCCCGCCGACCGATGCCTGCGGGATCACGGTGATCTCCGGATGATGCGCCTGGGCATGCCGGTACAGCCCGATGAAGATGGGCACGTACTGCTCCGGCGGCATCGTGATGAAGAGATCGACCTCGTTGCCGATCTCCCAGTACTCGATGGCGGGATTCGCCCGCACTGTGGCGCTGAAGATCTCCGCCACATCGGGCTCGGCAAGGTACTCGTTGGGGAATATGCCCAGGATGTCATCGGCTCCCATGCCGAGCGCCCATGCGGCGATCTGCCCCGTCTCCGGGCTCGCATCGAGCCGGATCCCGCGAACCATGGACCGCTCGAGGAGCGGCGCGAGGTACGGCTGCTGGATGTTCTGGTCCCACGCGAAGGGGTGGATCCCCAGGTACGGCGACCACTCCGTGAGCGCGCCGGGGGCGGTTGCATCCGTGACGCCGCCGCGCCCGCACGCGATCGCGAGTGTCACGGCAATCATCACGGCCATCCATCGCTTCATGGATTCTCCTCTGAATTGGGGTTGGTAAAGAGGCCCAGACAGTACAATTATTATGACGATTAGTCAAAAAAAGACCGGCTGCGGATACAGCCGGTCAGCGCCGGTGGCTCTAGTTACCACCGGCGGGGTCTTTTCCCCGCTCATCTCCGTCGCAGGTCCTGTCCTGGTCTTCCCAGGGCGAGACCGCGAGGAATGTGTCGCTCACCGCGTCCAAGTAGGTCGTCGGGGTGAATCCGCGCTGCTGGTCCTCACGGCTGACCTCACGCGGCTCCAACGCAGACCCCTCGACGTGCTCGTTCCAGCTCGTGACGTATCCGTACGGCAGCACGCCGGAGCCGCAGGGATCGGTGATGATGTCCCGCACCAGGCGTGCGTACTTCCGTGCCATCTCCGGTGAACTCCGGAAATACAGTCCCCGGCGGTTCGGGATGCGCGTCTCGTCGTAGGAGAACTGCATCGGCAGGATGAGGCGCGTGTTCGGAGCGTTCGCCGCGAGCCATTTGCGCCACTCGGGGATGCTGTTCTTGAAGTCAGTGAGGAAGTCCTCCGGCATCTCGATGCCGTACCGGCTGGGGTCGTAGAAGCTGTAGGACGTGATCGCATCCATTCCGCGCACCACCGTCTCCATGCCAGGCCGGGGACCGAATGGCACACCGAAGTCCGAGCCCCACAGGAAGAACGACGCACGCTGGCGCGCTCGAGCGATGATCTGGTCGAACGGCCCGTCGAACCCGTGCGAGATCCAGATGAAGACCACGGGACGTCCGTCGATGCGGAAGAACCGGTCGGGGTACTTGTTGAAGAACTGCTCCTGCAGGTGCTGCATGTCGGAGACGAAGATCTCCGCGTTGTTCGCAGGATCAGCAACGTTCACCCGTCCGTTCGCGTCCTGCTTCATGCGCCCTGGCCCTACGGCTTCGTAGAGGATGCCGATCTGCGGACCGGGTATCGACAGGTACGTGCTCAGGAACTTATCGTCCGTGAACGTGTCCCACGCCCACCACGAGACCGCGGGCGTGACGCCTCGGGCGGCCATCAGGGCGTTCTGCGCCTTGATGATCTCGGGGTTGCTCGATGTGTATCCGCCCGCGGGATTGTCCCGCAGGAGCGGCATCGAGCCGGCAATCGGCCACTGGCCCGGCACCGTCCACCAGCCCGCGAAGTGCGCGAACACGGGGATCGTCGAGACCCGTGACTGCGCCGATGCGGCCGACGCCGTCAACAGGACGAATATGGAGAGGATCAGCCTCTTTCGATGCACGTCTCACCAACCTTTCCTTGTTAAGGTTGTCTTTTTCTAATACTATTTCGACTTTCTGTCAACTGCCGCCCGGAGGAGCCCTCTGAACAAAGGGTGGGGCGAGAGCGGACGTCCCTTCAGTTCGGGATGGAACTGCGTGCCAACAAAGAACGGATGATCGGGAAGCTCGATGATCTCGACCAGGTCGCGTTCCGGGTTCACGCCGGCGATCCGGAGGCCGTGATCGGTCAGCTTTGTGCGGTACGCATTGTTGACCTCGTATCGATGGCGGTGCCGTTCCGAGATGCGAGGCACGCCATACAGCTGGCGCACCAGACTTTCGGGATCCAATTGGCAATGGTATGCCCCTAACCGCATGGAACCGCCAAGATGCCCCTTTCTGATGTTCTCCACCTGCTCATCCATGGTCGCGATGACCGGATGCCTGGTGCGCGGAGCGACCTCGGTCGTGTGCGCATCGCGCAGCCGCATGACATTGCGGGCGAACTCGACGACCGCCAGCTGCATGCCGTAGCATAGCCCGAGGTACGGGATGTTGTGCTCACGGCAATAGCGGATCGCCTTGATCTTCCCTTCCACGCCGCGCTTGCCGAACCCTCCCGGGACGATCACCGCGTCCAGACGCTCCAATTCCCGTACCGCGGCCCGGTCCTTCTCGTACCGCTGCGCGTCCAGCCATTCGATCTCGGGCTTCCGGCCCGCCGCCCACGCGGCGTGTTTGATGGACTCGATGACGGAAAGGTAGGAGTCGGACAAGGTGAAGTCCCCCGTCCCGAAGTACTTGCCGACGATGCCGATCCGTACGGACTGGCGCGCTGAATGCATGCGCCGCACCATGGACCGCCATGCCTTGCTGAGACGATGGCGCGGCCGCATGCTGAACTTCTCAAGGATGCGACGGCCGAGATGGTCCTTCTCGAAGTTCCCGGGCACGTCATAGATGCTTTTTATGTCGGGTGCGGAGATGATGTCCGCTGCCCGCACGTTGCAGAAGATGCCGACTTTCTCCTTCCGAGGCCGGTCCAAGGGGACTTCGGCGCGGGCGATGATGATGTCGGGCTGGATGCCCAACGCTTGCATCTGCCGTACCGCGCTCTGCGTCGGCTTCGTCTTCATCTCCCCCAGCATGGCGGGGATCGGGAAATAGCTGACCAGCATGAAGAGCACGCGGCCCGGTCGGGTCAGGTGCATGAGCCGTGCCGCCTCCAGGAAGAGCCCGTTCTGGAACTCCCCGACCGTGCCTCCGATCTCCACGAGCAGGAAATCCGCCTTCAATGCCGCCGCGGCGCGATCCAGCCGGGTATGCACCTCGCGCAGGACGTGCGGGTACGGTTCGACGCATTTCCCTTTGTATGCCAGCGCGCGTTCCTTCTGGATGACGGACAGGTAGACCTGGCCCTGGGTCATGTAGTTGGCCTTGGGAATGTCCTGGTCGAGGAAGCGTTCGTAGTTGCCGATGTCCTGATCGGTCTCCATCCCGTCATCGGTCACGAAGACCTCCCCGTGCTCGGTGGGGTTCATGGTCCCCGCATCCACGTTCAGGTACGGATCGATCTTCACCGCGGTAACGCGGAATCCGTAGTCTTTCAGGATACGTGCGGTCGATGCGACCGTCACTCCTTTGCCGATTCCCGACATGACGCCGCCAGCGACAAAAATGAAACGCGTCGGTTGTCGTGAGGTGCGTCGGGACGGCATGGGTGTGCCTCAGTATACCGCCGGAGCGGTCCACGTCCCAAACATTGACTCATTCCTAAAGTTGATGTATAACGTTCTGGTCGGATCTTCGACAAGAGAGGTTCTATGGATCCCCTTCTCAGTATGTTCGTCGGACTCGTGTTCGGACTCGTGCTCGGGTACCTCCTGGCGATGGCGTACGTCGACGTCCTCAAGCTCGATCGGACTATCGAGCTTCGCTTCAAGCAGAAGGACATGCACTGCGACGTCTGGTCGACCCAGCCGCCCGGCTTGTCCAGCGTCGGCCAGACCGTCGGGCCCGCACTCGTCAGCTTCCTCCGTCAGCACGGCGAGAAGCTCAACATCCGTCTCGTGGAGGAGCCGTTCAAGTGAAGCGCGGAGCGATCGTCACCATCTACGGGAGCATCGACGAGAGGGTCGAATGCCGCGTCATGGATTCGCTCGGACGGATGGCGAAGGATCCCCCGAAGTTGCTCACGCTCGTGCTCAACAGCCCCGGCGGTTTCTTCGTCTCCTCCTTCACCATCCAGATGGCGTTGGAAGACCTCCCGATGCCCGTCGAGGGCCTCGTGTTCGGACAGGCTGCCTCGGGCTGCTTCTCCATCCTCCAGCGCTGCTCGTGGCGTGCGGCAATGGCTGACGCATCGCTCACGCACCATGCGCCGACGATGACCGGGTGGCGGATCGACCATCCTGAGTACGAACACTACTCGAAGCTGTTGCGCGAGCTCTTCGAACTGGAACTGGAGCATCTGAGCAGGCGCAGCGGCCAGCCCATCAAGCAGTGGCGGGAGTGGGCTTCGGACGAGCGGCGGTTCACCGCCGAGGAAGCCTTCGGTCTGGGCATCATCGACGCGATCTACTACCGCGTTCCCGAGTCGCTGAAGGAGAACCTATGATCGTCATCGTCGTCGCGAAGTTCGGCGGCGGGAAGTGCGAAGCGCGCATCCGCAACGGCACCGGCCCGCGGTCGACGCTCATCCCGAACACCCCCGTCTGTTACGGGGACTCGGAGCACGACGTGCTCAACGAGGCGAAGCGCTACCTCAATCCCGCGCTTGTCCGCTCACATCGCGGCGTGCGGGTCGAGGTGCGCGAGGATCCGTTCCTCACGCAGTAGACAGACGCCCTGGACCATCCGGTCCAGGGCCTTTTCTTCTTTCATAGGAAAAAAGGACGGCCCCGAAGGGCCGTCAGTGGCGGATGCCGCCCTCATCGCGAAGCGGAGGATGGGAGGGCAGATGGTGGTAGCGGATGCCGCAACGCTCGCAGTACCAGCCGTCGTGCTGACCGGGCATTGACGACCCGAACAGCATGGCTCGATTGTAGAGCGGGGTCCGCATGTCCGGCACCAGCTGACCGCGGCACACGATGCATTCGCCGGCGGGTTGCGGTTCGGGCGGCTCGTCCTTG
>DATEYD010000133.1:0-1576 GCA_035583445.1 Minisyncoccota bacterium | reverse complement strand
CTCGGCGTGGATGAGCGCCATCACGTCCTGCAACTGATCGCGGAAACCGAAGGCGCCCCCTGGCTGGTAGTATCCATTCCGGGCCCAAAGACGGCACGCTATAGTTTGGTACAAGAGCCAGCCATTGGTCAGGACGTTGACAGACTGGTCGGGTGTTTCCACATTCACTGCGCCGAGGGTATGATTCCAGTACTGCCAGACCGTTTTGAGCACGTCTCGTGCTGCAGCAGATCCCCTGAAGCGACGCACCAGGTTGCTGGCGTCATCGGCATCTTGTCCTACACCGAGCCTGAAGATTATCTCACGCTCTTGTCCGTCGGCAAGTTCGAAGGGAACCTGGATAGCGGCGCAGGGATCCAGAGCGGCCCCTACCTTGCCCGAAAGCCGTGACCGGGTCATCGCAGCCGGACTCCGAAACGTGCCGTTGCGCCCAAGGAATTCGGTCCGGTCGCCGCTCACGGTCCGAGTCACCTCGTCTACATCGAAGAAGGCAACCCGGTCGCGGAACTCCGTGTTGTAGGAGTTTCGCGCAAAGAGCGCGCCGCTGTTGGGGTCAAGTTCAGTAATCACATGCATTGCCGTTTTCGGCCGCAGGTCGCCAAGGACCCATTCCGCGTATCCGGTGGCGGAGAGTCGGCGCGCTCGCCCCGACTCGTTTCGCACTTTCAGCACCGTGAACTTGATCGGTGCGTCCAGGGCCACGTAAACCCACACCTCTGAGCGGATGCCGCCCTCCGTGTGCTCGAAGACGCTGTAGCCGAATCCGTGGCGGCTGACGTAATGCATCGCCCCACGGCTGGGCAACGGTGTGGGGGACCAGAAGTGGCCGCTCTCTTCATCACGGAGGTAAAAAGCTTCTCCGCTCGAATCGCTCACCGGATCGTTCCCCCAGGGAGTAAGGCGAAACTCGTGTGCATTCTCGCTCCATGTGTAGGCAAGGCCGCTCTCTGAGATGACGGTTCCGAAGTGTGGATTTGCCAGCACATTCACCCATGGCGCCGGAGTCACCTGCCCGTGCGTGGTCGTAATTATGTACTCGCGTCCATCAGACGTGAATCCGCCGAGTCCATTAAAGAACATCAGATCATGACGAGGCAATGCAACTGCCGTCGTGGGTTCGTCGCGGTGCTTCCGGGTAGGCCTGAGGTGCGGTACTATTGCTTCCACAACACCGCGACGGTTAATCTGGTCCGTCAGTGATCCCCTTCTATCGGTGATGATGGCGCGAGCGACCGATTGCATAAGTATGCGGTCCTCGTTCGATATCTGGTCCGCAGGCCTTACGAAAATGCCGCCTGGTCGATCTGTCACGTTGGCTTCAGTGCCTGCAGCAATTAGCCCCATGATCTGTTCTTGCAGAAGTTGCCGGTAACCGGCGTGATCTTCGTTCCAGATCACCAAGTCCACCGCCAGCCCTTTTAGACGCCAGTATGCATGGGCCTGCACGAGTTGGCGCACCAGATCGATATTTGCCGGATCTTCAATCTGCAGCAGCACGATCGGCAAATCGCCGGAGATGGCGTAGCCCCAGAGACCGGATTGACCCCGCTGGTTTTTGATGAGGACGCCCGGTTCG
>DATEYD010000132.1:0-1643 GCA_035583445.1 Minisyncoccota bacterium | reverse complement strand
GAACGCCGCATCGATGAACCCGAAATACAGGAGGGCGTCCCATTCGATATCCGTGCCGTTCAATACCCCGTAGGGCCAGAGGAACAGGTTGCCCTGAACCCACATCGCGAACGCGGACGCGGAAAGCATCGAGACGACGGTCCGGCACGTCGTTTCACGCCGAGACACTCCATACGCCACGGTGAAGAGCACGAGCATCAAGCCGAGCGAAACGACCAGGAAGAACAGCATGCTTTCATGGAACAGGCAGGAGAACTCCATGAAGTTGCCGATGAAGATCCGGGCAGGGGTGAAGAGAAACAGGGTCAGGACGAACGACGAAACCGACAACAGAATCGGGAGGCTTCTTTTCTGCGCAGCCATCGTGTCATGATCCATGGGACGGTGATCCCGCCTGTCTCGCACGCAGACATAAAAACCTTTCACTCTGGTGTCGTTGTGCTCCCGCGAAGAATGCAAACCCAGAGTAAAAGGCCGAATACTGCCACCAGACTGTACTCCGTACGCCACTCGCCTTTCAAGGCGCGGCGATGAGCCTCGAACACCGACAGCGCCTTGACGCCTTCAGGCATTCAAAATAGGGTACTGTCGACAATCGCGTTTCGAATGGAGCACACAGCTTGGAACGTGTGACCAATCCCATCAGGGTCCGGAAACTATCGAAAAAGACACTTGTCGAGCAGGTGATGGATCAGGTGAAGGAGCTCATCGTCACCGGCCAGTTCCGGGTCAACGACATGATCCCCCCCGAGGTCGAGCTGGCGAAGATGTTCGGCATCGGCCGCTCGACCATCCGGGAGGCGATCAAGCTGTTCAACTACCTGGGTATCCTGAAATCCGAGCCGGGCAAGGGGACCAGGGTCTGCGAGCAGACGAACATCTCCACGGAGGCGCTGACCTGGTCGATCCTGCTCGGCAGGATCGACATGTTCGAGATGGTCGAGCTTCGCACGATCATGGAGGAGCGCGGCCTGCGCACCTTCGTGGAGGATGCCGGAAGTCATCCCGGCCGGGCAGCCGATACGATCCGTCTGCTGGACCGGGAAATCCAGGCCATGGAGCGCGCGATCGACACTCCCTCGCTGGAGGAGATGATCCAGGCGGATTACCGCTTCCACGGGATCGTGATCGGGGCGAGCGGGATCGGGCTGTTCGACTCCATCTACCGCACCCTCCGAGCGTTCATGCACGAAGAGATGAAGAAGAGCATGCGGTCGAACATGAAGGACGTCGTGCAGGAGCACCGCCGCTACCTCGAGGCGCTGCAATCCGGGGAGCGGGACCGGATTCTCGCTGTTTTCACGGAGCACATCGAAGACGTCAAGGCCGATCTCCGCCGCAGCCTGAGTCGGTGAAGGGAGGAATCGTGGAGAGGTCGGGGGTCGCTCTTGTGACGGGTGCTTCCCGTGGGATCGGTCGGGGGATCGCCCTCCGCCTGGCCCGGGACGGCTACACGGTGATCATCAACAGCCGGACCGCCGACCCCGGGGTACGCGACCGGGGCGCATTCGAGGTGTGCGACCGCATCGAGCGGGAGGGAGGGAGAGCGGTCGTCTTCCGCGCCGATCTCTGCTCGGGCAGGGAGCGTGCGGCGCTGCTCGATTTCGTCGACCATGAGTTCCCCTCCGTCGACCTGCTGGTGA
>DATEYD010000131.1:0-2827 GCA_035583445.1 Minisyncoccota bacterium | reverse complement strand
GGTTCTCCATGTTCAGGGTGTCTGCCGCAATCGTACTTCAATTCCGAAACGTCCGGCAAGTGCTTTGGCCATCGCCCGCCCATCATCCGTCGTCGGCCAGGCGAAGAGGACTGCATCCGGAGCGTGCGGGATGCGCTCGATCGCCCGCCGAAAGAGTCTACGAGCGATCCCGCGCAAACGATGTTCAGGTACCGTCACTGCGGCGCTGAGGTATAGCGCATCGTATTCCGCGTGCGGTTCTGTCCGGTCGAATAGTTCGCGCTCCGTCAGCTTTCCTTGAAGGAATTGCTCCATCAACTCCCTAGTCGTCGGCACGACGACGACCCAGGCGATGGGATCGCCCTTGTCGTCCAGTTCGTGCTGGATGGACTCAGGCGAGAGCGTCATGAGCTTCCGGAGCGATTCTCGGTTGATCGGGATCTGGTCCGGGTCCTGTGCGGTGCCAAAGATCCGCTCAGCAATCTCCATCTCTTTCGCGATGATCGGGTCGATGTCCATGATTCTATTCGAGTTCCATGGCGATGAGACCGCACTTCGCGATCCGCTCTTCGTAGCCGGGGAAGCGATGATACATGTCCACCAGCTCTTCCTTCGTTCCCAGCCAGGGTGCGATCGTTTTCACGCCGTAATGCGCTGTAAGCGAATGAATATCGGAAAATTTCCGGATCGCGACGATCTTCCGAGTAATGCGATCGTCGCCGCAATCGAAAATCGCGGTATCTCCGGCTTGTACGTTCTGATATCGCGGGCTTCCGGCCCGAGTTTCCACCGACTTCGTGCCGTTCCGCAGCGCTTCAAACACCTGCCGATCAACTGCTCGTATTGGAAAGTGTCGCTCGGCCATATCAGCGCTCCATATTATACCCTTCTGTATCTCGTTCCCCGTCCCTGACCGATACGTTCAAGCAACTTCAAGGCCACCAGGCGCGAAAGCGCCTGCTTGATTGTGGCCTTTGGGATGTTGCCCTTGAGCATAGTGTCGATGTCTGACACGCTCAATTCGTTGCCGGCGCCAAAGAGGTTGTGGACGATATGCTGTTTCTCGGAAAGCAGATTCTCCGGCTTTTCAGATTCCATGATTGCCCGGGCTTTTTCCGTCTGTTCGGTCAACACACGAAGCATGTAGCCGACCCATGGCGTGATATCTTCGTGATCGGTCTTATGATTCGCCTGCGTTGCCCGGAGCGACTGGTAGTATTCGGCCTGATGATCCTCGATGATCTCGTCCAACGAAACATAGGGAACGTATGAATAACCGGTCTGAAGCAAAAGCAGGTTCGTCAGAGCTCGAGAAAGCCGCCCATTACCGTCGATGAATGGGTGGATCGCCAAGAACTCGAAGATGAAGTTGCAGGTAACGAGAATGGGGTGGAGCTCCTTCTTTTCAAGCATGTCATTGGTCCACAGAAGGACGTCGTCCATTTCCTTCTTGACCAAATACGGAGGGGTGGGCCTGAAGAGCACTCGTTCCCCGCCATCGTCAGCACGGGCAACAACGATATTATCGGATGATTTATACGCCCCGAGATGGACTTGGTCTTTCTTTGAGAATTGGAGAAGGATCTTGTGGAACTGCAAAATCTGCCCCTCAGTAAGCTTGAGGGTTTTATAGGTATCAAAAATCCTACCAGCAAGGTCGGCATACCCGGCAACCTCCTCCTCATCCCTGTTTCGAGGGGGTCGAGTTTTGAGCCCACGCAAAAAACGGGCGACTTCTTCATCGCTCATCTTTGCCCCCTCGATACGAGTGGATGCACCCGTTGAGGTGATGATCACCGACCTCTTGAGTCGGCCCAGAATGTGGGGACTCAAACGCAGGCTCCCCTGCCAGAGCCCGTTGAACTCATCGATCTTCGAGATCTTCGATAAGATTTCCTGAGTGAACTTGATCCTTTTTGTAAGCCTGTCCTGCTCCATAAACACGGGTATATATGACTATATCCGATTATAGCTGATTATAGCCGGTAAGGCAAGCGCCCCTGTGGACAGCTTCTCGGTATCAAGGAGGCTCTAACGAAGAGAACTCCCAGCGAGCTTTGCAGCTGGCTGGGGCGTGTATGGCATCATGATAGCACGATAATGCCCAAAATGGCAGTGGCTGCGAACGTTATTACATTGTCATTCGCCGCTTGTGCTCCTCGGTGTCCAGGAGCCCGCACTTCTTGAACTTCTTACCCGATCCGCATGGACAGGGGTCATTCCGTCCGACGTGATCCGCATGAACCGTTCCGGTCGATTTCGCCGGATCGTTCTCATCGTGCCGATGGATCGCTTCGTCCTCTTTCGTGTCCGGCGCGCCCTCTCCGCGTCCTTCGATGACCTGCGTTGTTCGGACCGGCGCTTGCTGGATGCGGACCTTGAACACGATGTTCGCGACCCGCTGCGCGACCGTGTCCATGAGCGTTCCGTACATCCGCTGGGCCTCGATCTTGTATTCGACGAGCGGATCCCGTTGCCCGTACGCCCGCAACCGCACGGAATCGCGGAGCTGCTCCATCGCCTCCAGGTGGTTGACCCAGACATCATCGATGGTGCGGAGGATGACCATCTTCTCGATCTGCCGCAGCTGGTCGGCCCCGACCTCCATCTCGTGATGCTCGTAGAGGTCGAAGACCTGGTCCTTCAGGTATCCGACGAGCCCCTCGGGGTTCATCGCGTGCAGCCCGCCTTCGTGCGCCAACCTCTGGAGCGTCGTGTGCAGGTCGTGCGGGAACGGCGCCAGGGCGCGGCATGCCTCGGCGATCTGCTCGAGATCGAAGTCCTGGGTCTCCTGGCTCTGGTGCGCGTGCACGATGGCGCGGAGCGTGCCGTAGAGGTACTCCAGCAC
>DATEYD010000130.1:0-2022 GCA_035583445.1 Minisyncoccota bacterium | reverse complement strand
TGACAGAGAGAAGACCTTTGCGGGCAGGATGTCCTTCTCCTTGAGCACATTCATGTCTGCGAGGGCCTTCAGGTATCCCGTAAGCTCGAGCCTGTGTAGCTTCACGCCTTTCGACGCGAGCTCCCTGCAGACCCCGCTGATCGACATCGGGTCCTTCTTGAGTATCTCGAGGACGAGCGCTTTCATGTCCTTATCTGGTGAGAACATCGAATCCGAATTGGTAACAGATTCGGTAATATAAAGATAATCGGGGCCAGACACCTTAGCCTGGAATTTCCTTGACGACCAGATTGCAGCTGACGACCTCCCTGAAACAGGTCTAGGAAAATAGATCGGGGGCATGGGCCCCCTGTATGGTTTCTCAAGCGTTGTATGCCGCCAGGAAGGTCCTCCAGTTCATATCGACGGCGAAGGCGACTTCCGCGTACGCAGCCGAGTAGGTCTTCCACTCGCTCTTCACGCCCCACCACAGCGTCACGCCTCTGCACGAATCTGCCATCCAGCCGCTCTCGACGGCCAGCGTCGCGCTGTCGACAAGCGCGACCATGTTCGTGGTCGCTGTTCGGAGCGTCGCATCCGTGACCTTCGAATCGGCAAGGAGCGCTTCCCCGAAGTCCGCAAGGTCGATCGTGTAGTAGGTCGCATAACAGCAGTAGGCGTTCCCGAGCGCAGTCTTGTAGTTCCGGATGTACTTCCCTAAGTTCGTGTACATCGCGTTGCACCATGCCTGAAGAACCGCTGCGTTCTGCCCTATCATCGCGACGTCTATCGCGGCGAGGTTCACGGTCGTGTAGCAGCTGATCGGGTCGTAGTACGCTGCCCAACCTTGGACCAAATCCACCGCGACCTGTGCCGGAGTCCTGGCCGGATCGTTCGCGACCGGCGTTAGCATCAGGTCGTACGGGAACCCGTCCATCGGGATGGTCTCCTCTGACCCCACCAGTATTCCCACGAGGTTCGTCAGCGAGGCCTGATAGACCACTTCTATCGAGGCCATGTTGCAACAGTCGAACGCCAGTACGTCGATGTACACGCCCGCAGTCTGGATCGCAGACTGCATCTCGGGCATGGTTATCCTGTCGACCGACGTCTGGTCGTTGCTGAAGTACCTCCACGCATACCCGTGGTCCCACGCGCTCACCGCCAGATTCGTCGACGGATAGAGCGTGCTCACCTCTGTGATGAACCAGCTGAAGGTCGCACCGTCACCGAAATTCATCTCAGGGTATGTGTTCACAACCTGCCACGTACCTCCGGAGATCTCAATCAGCTCAGTCCCCTGCGTGCTCATCCTGTCCATCACCGCCACGATCTTCACGCCGGACGATGCCGGGATCCTTAGCAGTGCGGGCAACGAGTACTCTTCCCAGTACCTCTCCAGGTCGTTGTCCCCGTTCACAAACAATGCGTACGTCCATGGTGTGGGGGTCGCGTCAGCGCCCCTCGCATGCCATGCCACACATATTCCTGGCATCAGCACCAGGACGACCACCAAAACACCCAGGCCGGGTGCCGCATATCTTCTGTACAATGTCTTTTCCTCCCATCGAGCTTCCTCCCGGCCAAGCAGCCAACGGCGTGATACCCAGTGACGGGGCATGGTCCTGTGCGTATTTCAATATTGGTCAGTAGCTCTCGACTGTTCCGCGAAATGCTCTTGCGGCCAGCCGATGGGCGGAAGACTCAGAACGCCGGCCCGACTAGCTGCCACAAGATGAGCGCGAGGACCGTCAGCGCAAGGGCGATAGATATGGAGCCCACGAGCTGGTCCCTCTTCTCCTTCGTGTACTTGGTGCCTTTCCTGTCGATCAGGTAGTCGAGGCCGTCCCGGAAGATGTAACCACCGTCAAGGGGCACCGCGGGCAGCACGTTCGTGAGGCCGATCATGAGGTTCAGCCAGAATATCCAGTAGAGCGAGTTGGTCAGGAGCCAGAAAGCGCTGTCCGGCATCCATGCCAACCCTCCGGTCGGTTCGTACAGGTCCGTGACCGGGGACCGCACGGGGGCGAGGTCGAGGAACGG
>DATEYD010000129.1:0-1045 GCA_035583445.1 Minisyncoccota bacterium | reverse complement strand
GACGTACCCATTCATCGGCCCGGGATAGACGACGACCTTATCGACGAAAGGAAGTCCGCCGAGGATGTCCCGGATCGCCGGGACCCTGGAGTCGTTCCACTTCTTCGCCAGGCAGACATCGATCTGCTTGCTCGGGTCCATCGAGGCGAACGCCTGAAGCGCAGGAGTCGCGACGATCAGGTTGCCGATCCCACTCTTGAAATAGGCGACGGAGCGGGTCATCCGATCACCACAGACTTCGCCTTCATCTTCTCGATCTCAGCCTCGAATTGTCGGAGGAGAGAACTATCGATGTCCTGGCGAAGGAGTTCTTGCACGAGAGTAGAGAACTTGTGGAACTCGATCTCGCCCGGCTTCACGATTCCTCGCCGAATCCTTTCGAGATACAGATCACGAATCATCCCATCCTCCGGAACGCCGCATATCCGAAGTGCGACTTCGTGCACGGGTGATGAAGAATCAGTTCGTAGCCTGGATCATTCCGCAGTTCTTCGAACGCCCACATGCACTTGAGCGTATGGATGTCGTCGAGCACGAGGTGTTTCGCCCCGTAGACTGCCGCCACGTCGGCCCTGCCCGAGTACGTCCCCCCGTCAACGAACGCGAGGTCGAACGTCTCCACCTGGTTGCGCTCCTTGATGAGCTCAATCCCCTTGAGGGGCAGCCTCTCCTGGAAAAAGTACGCGGCGTACCGATCACGCTCCCGCTTGTGCCACGCCGGTTCCTGCACCTGCGCAGGTGTATGGAATGGGTTCTTCGGCCAGTCCTCCCTGAAGAACCGGTCGATCTCCGCGTCGGTATAGTTCTCCTCTGGAGGCGTAGAGCAAACCCGGTAGCACTTCATGTACGATGCCCGATTCTTCGCGAGCACGTCGTACATCTGCCGGACGGCCTCGATGCAGAAGAGGCGAACCTGCGGGAAGTTCGGATTGCGCTCCAACCCCTCCCGAAGCGCCATGGTCGAGCCTCTCCCGTCGGTAGATCCAATCTCCAGAACCATCCGCACGTCTTCTCTCGACGACAGGTCCACGAGTGTCTCGTACAT
>DATEYD010000128.1:0-1141 GCA_035583445.1 Minisyncoccota bacterium | reverse complement strand
TGAAATCCCTGACCTCGGGCGCGCTGTTGTTCGAGGTCACGTTCACTAACCTGTGTCGAAGGACCTCGTGGCCTGGGCGGCCGTCGGTCACGACTACTGAGACGTTGAACGGCCCTGTGAAGTAGAAGACGTGCGGCTGGATGAAAGTGCAGACCTGCGTTCCGCCGAGCGAGATGTTCGTCTGCGGGTCGGAACCATCACCGAAGTCCCAGACCGCGCTCAGCACGTCCCCGTCGGGGTCGTTTGTCTGGATCCTGAGCAGAACGCTCGCGAACCCCGCGTCCTCGTCGAAGTAGACGTCCTGAGGTACCACGGTTATCTCAGCGAGTACGTACGGCACCCTGTTGCCGATGGAGGTGACATACACGGTCCCTACAGTGGCGTTGTGGGATCCTGTCTGATACTCAGGGATGACGACGTCTGTCAGGTAGAGAACGACCGTGTAGTTTCCGACGACATCGAACACATGCGTGAGGTTGACGTATAGCGTGGTTCCCGGGGCAGTGAGGGGCGTTTGGCAGACCTCGGTCCTGAACACTTCCGTCCCGTCGCCGAAGAGGAATGTCCAGGTCAGCGGCTCGCCCTCAGAGTCCGACGCGGTGGCATTGAAACTCACCACGTCCGATGGATCGACCATCGATACAGAAACGGCCAATGCGCCCTTCGGGCTGAAGTTGTGGGGCAGGTAGATGCTCACAACGCTGGGAGTGCTTGCATTGCCCCCTCTGCCGTCCTCCAGAGTCAGAACCACGGAGTAATTGATGTATGTGTCTCCGATGCCATATGTCGACTCCGGAGGCGGGTTCCATGCGTGAGTCTGAGTACAGACAACTCCCGCAGCGGCCGGGCCAGTCGTCTCGATCACCGGCGAAGTGCCATCGCCGAAGTCCCAGGTCAGAGTGAGCGCGTCGTTGTCAACGTCGTAGACCGTCACCGAGAACTCGATGGGAACGCCAATCTCAGCAGGGTAGCCGGCTCCAAGTGGCGGCGCGAAGTACGGTGCGGAGTTGCCCGGCAGGATTGCGACGTACCTTACGCTCCTCTTGGTCGTGAATCCATCAAACACGAGCAGCGCGACCTGGTAAGTGCCCCCCGTGCAGTTGCCGACCGCGCCATATGTGAACTTGGTGACCACCGAGCC
>DATEYD010000127.1:0-1880 GCA_035583445.1 Minisyncoccota bacterium | reverse complement strand
GTAGACTTCATCCGTGGAGACATGGAGGAAGAACTCGACCTGGGGCGCCCCCTTCAGGGAATCGAGAAGGATGAAGGTCCCGTACACATCGGTCAGGACGAATTCGCCGGCGTCGAGGATGGAGCGGTCCACGTGGGTCTCGGCGGCGAAATGGACGACGCCCTGTACCCGCGCCAGAATTTCTCGGACGACATCACGGTCCCGGATGTCGCCGCGGACGAACTCGTAGCGCGCATCGCCCTCCACGTCCTTGAGGTTGTCGAGGTTGCCGGCATAGGTCAGTTTATCGAGGTTGATGAGACGGACTCCAGGATATTTCCGGAGAAGGTAATGGATGAAATTGCTGCCGATGAACCCTGCCCCGCCGGTGATGAGAAGCGTCTTGCCGTCGATCCGTCTTTCTATGGTCATCGCTCCCTCAACGAGATTGCTTCGTCACTACCCGCCATGCTTCGCTCGCGGCTTCGGCTCACCCTTGCCATGACATTTTGCGTTCGATTCCCGCTAAGACCGAGATTCCGGTCCGGCCTTGCATCTCAGGTTCAAGATACTAGCCGTCCTTCCGTCTCCAGTCGTAGGGGATGTCGTTGTCATGGGGGTCGAGACGCTGCTCGTCGGGCGTCCCATAATCGTATGCTTCGGTCGGAATGTTGATGATTACCGCCTCCTCCTGGCTGACGCACGTCCAGCCGTGATAGACGCCCGAAGGCACTTGGACGAGCACCGGGTTGTGGACGCCAAGATAGAACTCGTTGACCTGCTTATGCGTCGGCGAACCGGGACGTCCGTCATAGAGAGCCATCTTGATCATCCCGGCGACACAGGCGATGTTGTCGGCCTGCTTCTCGTGCTTGTGCCACGCCTTGACTACCCCCGGGTAGGTCGTCGTCATGTAGACCTGGCCGAATTTCTGGAAGAGGTCGTCGTCCCGGCGGAGGATCTCCGTCAGCCGTCCGCGCTCGTCGGGGATGACACGCAGTTTTTTGACCTTCACGCCGTCGATCATGTCGCTCTCCCTATTTCAACCCGATCTCGCTTTTGTCCCCGACCATGAACCGGTAGGCCAAGGGTTTGGGCGGGCATTTATAGATGCGCACTTCGCGGCCGATCAGGCTTTCGTCGATCCGGGCCCCGACATCGACGATCTCGCTGCCCTCGAGGACGATGCTGTGTTCGATCTCTGACTTCACGATCCGGCAGTTCCTCTGGATGGAGGTGAACGGACCGATGTAGGAATCGGCAATCTCGGTCCCGGCGCCGATGATGGCCGGGCCGCGGATGGTGCTCGACCGCACTGAGACGCCCTTTTCGATGATCACCTCCCCGCTGACCCGCGTGGCTTCGTCCACCGCTCCCTCGACCGACCCGCTGATGGTCTCGAGGATGAGCCGGTTGGCCTCGAGAATGTCCTCGATCTTCCCCGTATCCTTCCACCAGCCTGATACCAAGTGGGGCTGGACCTTATAGCCATTGTCGACGAGAAACTGGATGGCGTCGGTGATCTCGAGCTCGTTCCTCCAGGAGGGCTTGATCGCCCTGACCGCTTCGAAGATGTGGGAATCGAACATGTAGACGCCGACTAGGGCCAGGTTGCTCTTCGGTTCCCTGGGCTTCTCCACCAGCCGGACGACCTTACCGTTCTCGAGCTCGGCCACGCCGAACATCCGGGGATTGGGCACGGGAGTCAGGAGGATCAGGGCGTTGGGCTTTTGCTGCTTGAATTCGTCGACCAGGGAGACGATGCCGCTCTTCAGGATATTGTCGCCAAGGTACATGACGAACGGCTCCCCGCCCAGGAATTCCTCCGCAATCAGGACGGCGTGGGCCAGTCCGAGAGGCTCGGGCTGGTCGACATAGGTAATCCGGACGTCGTCTCCCCA
>DATEYD010000126.1:0-1703 GCA_035583445.1 Minisyncoccota bacterium | reverse complement strand
GAAGTGGAGCGTCTTTCGAAGCACGCTCCAGTCCGTCAGGCTCATCGCCATCATATAGAGCATGGGACCGAAGCGTACGCAGACGAAGAACAGCAGAGGGACGGCGAGGAACGCGTAGGCCGTCATGGCCTTCTTGCCGGCGAGCGTCATGTTCTCGCGTCCCTCCGCGGTTCGTCACACTACCGATTCATCACTTCCAGAAATTGTCGATGAGCGCCTGCTCTTCCGCAGCCGCGGCCTTGAGCACCTCGCCGGGATCGCTCTTCTTGAGGTTCACCGCGTCCACCGCGTTCACCATGATGGTCCGCTGCCCGGCCTCGTCCACGTAGGACGTCGCGTGCGCGTAGGCGAGTCCCTTCAGGAACACGCTGATCACGGGGTCGTTCTTGTATTTCTCGGAGAGGCTCGGCGTGGCGGGCAGTTCGCCGACCTTCTGCAACCACAACTCCTGGACCTCGGGCGAGGTGATGTACTTGAGGAACTTGACCGAGGCCTCGAGCTTCTTGCCGCTCACGCCGGTCACGATAGAGTGCGTCCAGAACGAGGCAAAGTTCGACTTGATGCCCTTGTTGGTCGGCAGCTCCGCAACCCCCCACTCGAGATCCTTGACCGCGTTGAGCGTCGCGATCCTGAACGAGCCGTCGATGTTCATGGCGCCTTTCTGGGCCTTGAACGCCGTCACATCGTCAGTGGTGAAATTCGGATATCCGACCTTGTCCTTGGTGATCCGGTCCATGTACCACTGGAAGGCCTGGATGCCCGCGGGGCTGGCATAGGTGACCTTCCGCCCGTCCGCACTGTAGGGCACGGCACCGAACTGCCGGAAGAGAACTTCACGGATCCACACGTGCCCCTGCCCGTTCGGCTGCATGAGCAAACCGGCCTGCACAAGGTTGCCCTGGGCGTCGTACTTGGACAGCTTCTTCGCGTACGTGACGAGTCCATCGAGGGTTTTCGGCGGGATGTTGGGGTCCAGGCCCGCGTCCCTGAAGAGCTTCTTATTGAAGAAGAGTGCCAGTGCCCGCACCGCCGTGGGGACCGAGTAGTTCTTTCCGCCGAAGTTCACCGATTCTGCGACGAGGGGATAAAAGTTGTTCTTGAAGTAGTCGGCACTGAAATCGCCGGAAGACAGCGGCTGGATGTATCCCGACTTCACCCAGAGGGGCAGCCAGCCGTAGAAGAGGTTGATGACCTCCGGTCCTTCGCCCGCGGGGACCGCTGCCGCCACCTTCGCCAAGTAGCTCTCGTAGGGGAAGGTGACCTGCTCGACCTTGATGCCCGGATTCTGGGCTTCGAACTTCTGGATCAGCTCGGTCATCAAATTGACCTTGGACTCGTAGAAGTACTGCCAGTAGGTAATCTTGATGTCCTCGGCCGACGCCGCCACGGCGACCAGCACGAGCGCCAGGACCGCAATTGCGATACTCGTTCTTTTCATGAAAAGCCTCCTTGCGGCGCCCACCATCGGGTGCGCCAAGGTTCAGTATAGCAGACGCGCTCAACATCCGACAGGGACTGTCAACAGCTTCCAACAGGATTTCCGACATTACAGTTTTCAGCGTTTTCCGGCGAGTTTCCGCCCATCAGTTCCGGCCCCCTACTTCAATCCCGCACAGCAGCACCGCATCGCTTTCGAGTATCACCCGAGACGCAGGCGCCTATAAAATTGATAGGCGCAGCAATAGCCCCCCGCGTCGCCGTCG
>DATEYD010000125.1:0-3667 GCA_035583445.1 Minisyncoccota bacterium | reverse complement strand
CCTGCAGAGCATCAACGACATCTCCGCGGACCAATCCAACACCATCGTCTTCGCCGTGCCGCTGGAGACCCTCAAGGCATTCGTGGGTTTCTCGCAGAAAGTGAAAGGAGAGTAGGGGATCCCGCCCGCACAGGTTCCTGTTCAGCGCGTTCGGTTTGCTGTTGTCGTTGTTTGTCAGCGGCGGTCTTCTGCTTGTTCCGAAGTATCGTCCGGACGCCTCGTACGACAAAACCACCCGTGTCGTCACTGGCCGGGGCGCCACCGACTACCAATGGGCGGCCGTTCTGGAGCGCTGATCCCATCGATCCCTCAACGTCTCCGTCGACCGGCGGACGACTGCGAGGGGTTCTTTTTCTCTTAAGCGCGAAGGCGAGGGGCGCGCCGACACGGGCCTTCCTTCATGGTTAACAATTGTTAACCATTGAAATGAGTAGGTAATTCCTGTACTATATGCGTATGGAGAAGAAAGAACTGCTTTCTACGGCAGAAGTCGCCCAGATACTGGGAATCAGCCGGCAGGCGGTGTTCAAGAAGATAAAGAGCGGTGAGATCAAGGCCGAACGAGCGGGCCGCAGTTTTGTCGTTCGCCGGGATGACATTCTCGAAATTGCCGGCCGCATCCTGGGTGAAGAGAAGAAAAGGGCGATCGAGAAGTCCGTCGGTAAAACACTCACGGATTACGGGGAGGCGATCCGGCGGCTTGGTCAAGAATGAAGATCCGCTCCGTCGGCATCCTCGAGGTCGAATTCATCGCATTTGAGCTTGCCCGTAAGCTCATGATTTCTTGGGAGAGAATGGCAAGTGGCTCCAGACGACCAATGAAGCGCTCTATGAATTCGCCAGGGAGGTCGCCGCGAGCGATCCAAAAGAGAAGGACGCGGTTATCGGACTCATTACCGGGTTCTTCCATGCAAACATCGAATAATCTCCCACACGCCATTCCCGTACGCCCGCCTTTCTTTGCGCATGCTATACTGATGACGTAACGCAACTCACCCCATGGACCCGTTCGCCTATGTGCTCATCGGTTTCGCACTCGGATTCACCGCCGGAAGAATGCGGTCGGGAGGGGCGTTCCATTGGAAGCAGGCGCTCATCGCATTCCTCATTGCGGCGGCACTGGCTGCCGGGTTTATGTTCCTGCGCGATCCGTTCGGTGGCGGAGGCCCGGTGTCGCCCAGCGCGTTGAAGCCCGGGGCAACCGAGTTCGGCACGCTGCGCGTCACGGTGCTCGCGGACAGCCGGCCGGTTGCCGATGTCGAAGTAGACCTCGGCACGATCGGTCCGAGCGGTCCGACGGGAGCGATGAGCGCGGTGCAAACGGACGACGACGGGGTCGCGATCTTCGAGCAGGTTCCCGTCGGCACGTACGACCTTTTTTGGAACGACAACGCGTTTCCCGAGGGATACCAGCAGCCGCCGGACATCTCGATCACCATCGCCAAGGATCGGACGACCGACAGGACCGTCATCCTGACCCCGAGTTCGCCGTAGTCCTGAGGCTGTGCAGCGGCCACCCTCCAGCGCTTGCTGCGAGGTTTTTTGTAAGAAAAGGGCGGCCATTCCCGGAGGGATGACCGCCATGCCGTCGAGTCAGGATGCTCGGGTGAGCACCAGATCCAGCACGCGCTGGGCCGTTGCTGGCTCGCTGAGCGCGGCGCGATGCCGGGGCGTTGCGCAGATGCGCAGCGCCGCGTAGGATCGCGCGGTCTCCTCCATGCCAGCGAAGTGCGCCGGCCGGCGATCGCGCAGGGAGTGCAGGTTCCCGTCGCTTCCGAGCACGTTGACGTCATGCGCCTTGAAGCGCTCGGGGTTGAACACCGGCACGACGAGAATCCCGCCTCGCGGGATGCCGGTGGCATCGGCGATGCGGTCCTCCAGATCGTCGAGCCGCTGGTGGTTGCTCTTCTGGAGCTCCGGGGCGGCGATGAGGCGATCCATGTCGACCTGCGAGACGCCGATGGCGGCGATCGGCTTGCCGCCGATGCGCGTCTCGTGCACGAACCGCTCGGGACGGACCGCGATCGCCTCGCGGTACAGGTCGCGGGTGCGCAGGAGCCGGTAGAGCCGCCGGACCTCCGGATCGCCGGACATGAACATAAGCGCCAGCAGTTCCGTGTCGGTCATCTCCGGAAGCGATGAGGGCGTCAGCTCGCCGCAGACGATGAGACGGTGGACGGCCTTGTGGAACATCCGCTGGGCGATGACGAGCGACTTGCGGAGGTACACGCCCTTGTACATCTTCATGTAGAAGTTCTGGGCGTCGATGGCGTGGTCCGCCACCTTCTCGTCGATGGCGACCTTATGGTCCACCCAGTAGACGTACTTGCGCAGGTACTCCACGCCCGGCGGGCGCCCGTAGACGGTGTAGAACCCGTCGCGCTCCAGGTAGTCGAGCTTCTCCATGCCGACGTTCTTGTCGTGGACCGCCCGGTACAGCTCGTGCTGATGGCTGGCCAGCGCGTACACGAGCGGGAACTCGACGCCGCAGGCACCGATGGCGTCGCGGAGCTCGTGGTCGATGAGGTGCATGGTCATCTCGTCATCGTCCATCTCGCAGAAGTCCTCGGTCACATGCGAGAAGGCGGGATGCCCGACGTCGTGGAGCAAGGCGTAGACCGCCAACGCATCACGCCATCGTTGGTCGATGGAGCCGGCCAGGAGCCAGCGGTCCGCCAGCTCACAGGTCGCCTTGTATGCGCCGAGGCAGTGGGCGAACCGCGTGTGGGTCGCGGAGCGGAACACGAGGTACGTCATGCCCAGCTGGCGCTTGTCGGCCAGGGCTTGGAACTGCGGGGTCTCCACCAGGGGCAGCACCGGACGGATGTCCACGAGGCCGCTGATGGGGTCGGCAACGACCTTCGGCGAGAGATCCCTCCGGGTCATGCGATTCTCCTTCCAATTCAAAGGGCGAACGGACCCCGGCATCCTACTGGACCCGGACGCCATGCGCAATCAGTCCGCCGTGAGGCGCTTTCTTTTTCGGATTCGGAGGAGTAGGATGCGGCATTCTGAAAGGTGGTTCGCTATGCAGTCGAAGCACATTTACACCCGTCAGGCACCGGAGCCCGGCGCGTACAGCCAAGGCATCCTGGTGGATCCGCTGAAGCACCACATCCTGTTCCTTGCGGGGCAGACGGGCAACGTTCCGGATCTCCCGCATCAACCTGTCGCGAAAGGGGGCGTCGCGGGGCAGACCTGGCAGGCCCTGCGCAACATCCTGGCTGTGGTCCGTGCCGCGGGCGGCAGCCTATGTTCGTTGGTTTCGCTGGACGTGTTCCTGAAGGACGGCGGCAGCGCCGAGGCGCGCAGAGCGGATCGCGAAGCGTTCAACACGGCGTACAAGGAGTTTTTCGCTGACCGCGGCATAACGGAAGTCCTGCCCGCGCGTACGTTCGTGTGGGTGCCCGAGGTCCCCCTGGAGTTCCCCGCCGAGGACACGCTGGTCGAGATCCGCGCCATCGCTGCCATCCCGCGCCCTTGAAGGCCGGCAAGCGCTCGCTGTCCATGCGGTTCCCGCTTCATACGCGGGGCCGCTTTTTTCCGCAGGATGTGGTATACCATGCGCCAAGGAGGTTCGGATGCGGATAAATGGAAGCGTTCTGGCCGTCGTGCTGCTGTGCGCCGGTCCGGCGATGGCAGAAGGTCCGCCGCCCAAGGTCAACAC
>DATEYD010000124.1:0-1036 GCA_035583445.1 Minisyncoccota bacterium | reverse complement strand
CGCCCATCCCGGAGACGAGGAGCGGGCGGTGATCCACGTTGAGCTCCCCAAGGCCGCCGACAGCAGGAAGCAGGCGCTCAAGCTGCTCACGCCGCTCGGCGTCGATGGCCGCTCCGGGGAGGCGCGGATCACACCCGCGTCGGTCATTCGCTATGTGGAGGAGGTCCACGGGGTACCCATCCTGCGCGTCGATTTGGCGAAGCAGGAGGTGTCGTTGGGGTTTCGAGGCGCGATAACTCGCCTGGATGAGGAACTTGGCGCTCATCGGGAGGTCGATCAGACCCTTGCGGACTTCGAGGCGTACATCGATACCGTGGACTTCGGGCAGACCCTCGACCCGCGCTGCGCGAAGACCAGCATGTACGAGGCCGCCTTGTACGCTATGGCAACTCCCTTCGCTCACGAGCAGATGAAAGAGCGCCGTCACCGGTATGGATCGGTCAATCGAAGGGGACCCCGGTTTCTCTACATCTATGGTCCCGCCCAGAACGGCAAGACGACCTTCCTACGCTACGTCCTCAAGCTCATCACCGGCTCATTGGTCGATCCGCTCACCTCATACCGGTTCACGAAGCCGAACATCCGTGGCGTGCAGACCCTTGGCACAAGCTTCCCGCTGATGTTCGACGACATGGCGGCAACAACCACGAAGACGTTTGAAGACATCATCAAGTCGCATTGGGAGACCGAGTGGACCGAGGAGTCCGCGGTCCCGCAGATCATCTTCACTTCAAACCACCTGAATCTGCGCGACTGGGCAAAGTCACGGTTGAAGCGCGTCGACTTCGATGTCCACTTCGTTCCCACGACCAAGACGCAGGAGCACCTTGCAACGATCCTCGATAAGCCCAACCCTCTCTTCCGCTGGTTCGCACGGCTCTACCTGGAAAGGATTGCGCAGCCGGGATGGCTGGCCGACGATGAGATGGGAGTCGCCCGGGACGTGATGATGAGCCTCTACGAGTTCGCTGGCCGGGATGTCCCATCATACTTCCCACGGCGCCCTCTCGAGGAGTTGTACGACTCCGACCTCCGC
>DATEYD010000123.1:0-2121 GCA_035583445.1 Minisyncoccota bacterium | reverse complement strand
AGTGCAGATGGCGTGGCGTCTTCCCAGGAGTCACGAGCAATCACCATCTGCACTCGGTCGCCGCGCTGGCGATAACCCTGGCTGAGACGAAGGAATTCGGCGAGGCCTACGCCGACCAGATCGTGAGGAACGCCAAGACGCTCGGGCAGGCACTCTTCGAACGCGGCCTGGGGGTCCTGTGCGAGCATCTCGGGTTCACGGAGTCGCACACCGTGGTCGTCGACGTCGAGCAGTACCACGGAGGCGCGAAGGTCGCGAAGTCGTTGGAGTCTGCCAACATCATAATCAACAAGAATCTGCTCCCGTGGGACTCAGACCCGGTCAAGCCGTGCGGCATCAGGATCGGCTCCCAGGAGCTTACCAGACTCGGCATGAAGGAGAAGGAGATGGAAGAGGTCGCCGAGCTGATCTCGAGGGTCGTCGTGAAGGAGGAGGCGCCTGAGAAGGTGAGGCCGGACGTGGTGTCGTTGAAGCGCCGGTTCACCAAGGTCCACTACTGCTTCTTCGAGGGCGAGGAGGCCTACGACTATCCCTCTTACGACGGGAAACTAGTCTGATTCCCCAATCTCAGGTTTTATTATAGCGCATCCTGATTATCTCGTGCGAAGACTGGATGGCTGCACGCACTAGGCTCATACAACTGGCAATTGCTGCTGTCGACATCGCGATAGTCGCCCTCGTTTTCACCAGCATATGGCCCTTCCCAAGCGGTGACTTCAGCATAGACCTTCCATCCGCGTCGGAGGTGGAGTGGGAGTACGTCGGCGGAGTTGTGAACGTCCATGCGCCCTTCAGTGTGAACAACGGTTGGATATACGATGTCAACGACCTGACGATCTACTACATCGTGACGAACTATTCCGGCGAAGAGCTGGCTGAGCAGACGATCGTGGTCGGTGATATACCCGCGCGTCAGGTGACTGACTCCTCGGTGGACTTCAGCTTCGACCTGCTCGCTCTCTACAACAGCGGCGCCCAGGCCATGATATTCAACGACGACCTTCTGAGTTTCTACCTGGAGATATCATGTCTCTACACCGCGAAGCTCGTGAAGTTCTTTGCCAGCTATCAGGTCAGCGTTCCCTGGGAGGCGCTGATCAACGGATACGGGATCTCCGATGTCACCTACCCGACCGTGCTGCCGGGTCCGGGAGAGCCGATCGAGGTCACGGTAGACTACTGGCTTGACACAGCTTCGAGACTCGCCGCAATGCCACCAGCGCTGGTCAATATCTCGTACTACGGTGACGGGAATCTCATGGGATGGACTGAGTCTACAATCCTGCTGGGGGGCAACCGGACCGGCACAATAGTTGTAAGCATCACTCCGGCAATCTACTCCAGCTACTACGTCGAGCTCACGATCCAAGTACTGGATTTCATAGTGACTGAGAGGGTCGAGGCGGTGCTCCCATGAGATACAGGACCCGCACCTCCGATGCCATATGGACCGCGTTCAGTGAGGGGATCAGGTTCGTCGTCGTGCCTTTGGTCCTGGTGCATCTGGTTACGACGAACTTCCCCGACCTGCAGACGCCGTTCATGCCGAACATCGAGACGTACATCATCTTCTTCGGCGGGATGATCGCCGTCGCAGGCACAATCGAGTCGGCCAACAAACCGGGCACCTTCAGACGGCTCCTGTTCGGCCTGGCCGCGCTGGCATTCGTCTGCATGTGGCTCTTCATTGTCTTCGGAGGGGGGATCGCGAACTTCACATACGGTCCTTACTTCGTCGAGTTCGACATGACCAAGATCGTCTACATCATGCTCGTGGGCGTGTCACTCAAGGGCCTGCTGGTGGTGGACGTGTACAGCAAAGCCAGGCACCAGATCAAAGAGGAGGCGAAGGAGGAGCGGCTCGAGCTGGCCGAGGCGAAGGCGGAGGCCCGCGCGAAGGCGAGAGCAAAGCGGAAGCGAGCTGCGCCCGCGATGTCTGGCATGTCGAAGGTCGCCTTCGAGGTCACACCTGACGATGACGTCGGTTATTCCCGGCCGTCTCCCGAGCCGCCGCCAAGCGCGGCGCCCGCGAGGCCCTCCGCCGCACAGGTGAAGGAGTGCCCTGTATGCGGCGAACGGGTGCGATCGAGTGACACTATGTGCAAGAGTTGCGGGGCTTGG
>DATEYD010000122.1:0-1238 GCA_035583445.1 Minisyncoccota bacterium | reverse complement strand
GTCCCTTTGTGTATAGGTGTGATCCGTGGTATACCTGCGCCTCAAGGAGGGGGGATCTTTTCCATGCTCATTCCGATCCTGTTCGCAGCGACCGTGGCTGCGCAGGTCCCGACGTTCAGTGCCACGGTCGACATGGTGGGGGTCACGGTCACCGCCGTTGATTCCGTGACGGGAATCCCGGTTCCCGATCTGACCATCAACGACCTGGCAGTGTTCGAAGACGGTGTCTACCAACAGATGGCGCACTTCGGGCGGGAAGACGTTCCCGCAAGCATCCTCGTGCTCGTCGATGCATCGGGATCCGTGAAATCGCTCACGCAGCTCATCCAAGATGCGGCGACGCGACTGATCCTGTCGCTGCGCGAGTACGACGAGGTCCAAGTCGCCCAGTTCGGCACCCGCTACCAAGAGCTCACCGACTTCACAACCGACCACGAGATCGCTGCGGCCGCGTTGAGTCGCGGATTTGTCAAGGACGACTCGACCTCGTTGACGCGAGCGCTGCTGGTCGCGATCCGATCGCTCGAAATGCGCCACCCGGGCGACGCCGAGCGTCGCCGGATCATCGTCCTCCTCTCGGACGGGGAGAACACCATGGGATCGTTCTCCGAGCAGTCGATCCTCGATCAGCTTCGGCGAAGCGGCGTCCTGTGCTATGTCGTGCACATCGCACGCATCCGGTTCTCCGACGAGGATCGGATCGCCCAGGCTCGACAGTTCATGGAGCGCGTTGCCCATGAGTCCGGCGGACGCCTCGTGACCGTGCCGTACGACCACCCGCTGCTGCTGGCCACAGCGTACACGGACATCGCCAACGAGCTCGGCACGCAGTATCACATCGCCTACCTGTCTTCCGCTACGAAGCCGGGATGGCACGAGATTGCGGTCGTGCTACGCAGTCGCGTCGGTATCACGCTTCGATTCCGGCGAGGGTACTACGTACCGCTCAGCCGATGAGCCGCTTCTTCTGAGGCGGCTCTCCTTTGAATAAAGAAGACCCGTATGCCTGGGCATACGGGCGGGCTCATTCGGTGGTGAGCTCCTGAGCGGGGATCGAACCGTTCTCGCACGGGGGCGGCGCGTTGCTGGACGGGCAGGAGCAACGGAAGTAGTGGCCGAACACCATGCCCGCAACGACGTAATCGCCGACGAGGGAGCAGGCCTGGTTCTCATGGTCCTTGAAGAACTGCTCCAGCGTCCGCGGGTACTGCTGGTCCGACCGGTTCGGGAGCATGTAG
>DATEYD010000121.1:0-3500 GCA_035583445.1 Minisyncoccota bacterium | reverse complement strand
GCGGTCACGAGCAGCGCGTGGATAGTCAGGTGGATGAGGGGCTGGCGGCCGAAGGCGTGAGCACCACAAGACGGTGGACCCTGCCTTGCGCAAATACAAGGTCGCCTTCATCTGCACCAAGAACGCCTTCAGGAGCCAGATCGCCGAAGGCTTCGCGAAGGCGCTGGCGGGCGACATCATGGAGCCGTCCAGCGGCGGCAGCGAGCCCGCAGACCGGGTGGACACCGTCGCGGTCGAGGTCATGGCCGAGAGCGGCGTAGACATCTCGTCTTCGAGGCCAAAGTCGCTCCCGGACAGCTTCCTGAGCTCGCTCGACCTCATCGTGCAGATGGGATGCGGGCCGGCGAAGACCTGCCTCAGTTTCCCAGGAGTGCCGAGCGAGGACTGGGGCATCCCGGATCCGAGCGGCAGTCTCGAGGACGCGAGAGCCGTCAGAGACACCATCAAGGAGAGAGTCGTGCAGTTGGCCGCCAGGCTCAGGTCGGGGAAGGTCGTCGCCGAGCCCGAGTTCAAGCTCGAGCTGTAGAAGAAACACGGCGACCGTTATTTCCCGCCGAGGAGCCGCTGTTTGCCCGTGAAGCCGACCAAGGCTACCTTCCCTATCAGGACCTTCGAGAGGCCGCTCTCCGTGATGTGCTTCTCCTTCGCATCTTCGACGTCTTGCTCAAGCTTGGCGATGAGCAGCCCCAGCGCGTGCCGCTTCTCGTCGATATCAGAGACGAATTCCGCCTTGCCCCAGAAGTGGACCGTCCTGTAACCCCAGTCGCACTCACCGTCGATGTATCCAAGGTCCTCCATGACCTGCCCCCAGACATTGGGGTCAAACCGGATGCAGTCGACTTTTCTGCCCTCGCCAGCGCAGTGAAAGTATACGCACATCCGATCCCTGTCGAACGCATGGTTCAAGGTCACGAGGTACGGGCCCATTTCAGAGCACATCGCGAGAGTCATGTGAGGGCGCGAGGCGATGATGCCTAGCATCTCGTCCCTCGACTCGATCGCCTTCTCGGTCCTGCGGAGATGGTAATTGTCGGGCATGTCATGTCCCTGACGGGGACATGGGCTCCTGCCTAATCGCGTTTTCTGCGCGAGATGAACAGGATGACGACCGCGAGCAGCCCGAGGGCGGCCAACGCGGAGAACTCCGGGATAGGCTCGATCGGCGTCGAGGTGACTGCCTTGGGGTAGTAGTCCTTCGACCCCGCATCACCTGTGACATTGTACGGCTCGTCGACGATGTCGTCGCCGTTGAAGTCCGGCGCCGTCCAGTCGTGCCAGTAGTTGCCGACCCCGCTCGGCAGCTCGGATGTGTTCCACCAGTTGTCGCCGTCGTCGCAGGCCTGAATATGAAGTGGGTCATAGGACTCTAACGAGCCGCTGTTGTATGCGAAGACGTTGTCCCAGATCCTGTTGCCCACGCAGGCCGAGTCAAGACAGATCCCATACTCGTTGCTGCCGTAGAGTATGTTCCCTGACAGATCGGAGTCGCTCGAGCTCCAGAGGTAGATGCCCCGGAAGTTCATGGAGCACGAGTTGTCGACGACCGCGCACCCGTTGCTTCCGGATATGCTGATGGCCATGTCGCCGCTGCCGGTGCACGTGTTGTTCCTGATGACCGTGAGGTCTGACATGCCTACCATGACGCCGCAGGCTAAATTGGAGATGAATGTGTTGCTCTCGACCAGGTTCTCGGGGGACTGGACCAAGACGACACCGTACACGTTCTCCGACGCATTGTTGAAGAGGACCTGGTTGTTCATCGATGCATAGATCATGCCCACGTACAGGCCAATCCCGGTGCCTGAGCCCGTCACCATGTTGTCAACCACGGCGTTCCTGTTCGCACCCGACAGACTCACGCCGTCCGAGTCGCAGTCCCAGATCGTGTTCGACAGCACCTGAGAGTCGTCTGTGTGCGCGAGCCCTATCCCGACCTGATTGCCTGACATCACGCAGCTGACGATGCTGATGTGGTCGGAGAAGCCTGCTTGGACGCCGACGGTGCAATCAGAGAGGTTCATCGAGACGACGCTCATGAAGCTGCAGTTCGCGAACACCACCTGTCCCGCGCCGAGGGGCAGTGAGAGTCCTGAGGCGTTGGCAAGATAGATAAGTAGCAGGCCGTTGACAGTGTTGCTGGTATCTATGGAGTGCGTGTTCCAGTGGTTCAGGAAATCCGAGCTGATGTAGAGCCCACAGCCGGTGAATGTGTTGCCCGTCATCGCCAGATATGGTGACGACTCAAGCTTGATCCCGTATCCGCAATCCCTGATGTCGTTGAAACCGACCTCGATGTGCTCAGCCGAACTCACCATCACGCCTGAGGTGCAGTTCGAAATCTCATTTCCAACGAAGGTTCCCGCAGATGGACTGGCCCCCGTGTATACCCCTGTCCCGCTCCCGGAGATGTCGCACATTGCGACCTCAGAGTCGACGGATGCATCGAGGCGTATCCCGAACTCCACATTGTCTTCGCAGGCGGCCTCAAGGATCCTGCCCATGGTGCAATACATCAGCTCGATCCCCGAGCGGCTATTCCTGTCGCAGGCTGTGTTCTTCACGTCCACCGCGGAGCTGCTGAGGCCGTAGACGCCGATGTATCCGTCCGATGATGTGCAGTTGCTGATCGAAATCCCGTCCGAGAATGCGGCCGCCACGCCGACGGTGGCGTTGCTGAGGTCCAGGCCATTGATTGCCACGTCCGTGCATTCTGCCAGTATGATCTGTCCTGGGGTGCCGAGGATCTCGACGCCCACCGCTGACACCAAGTACCGTACCGGGAGCCCGTTAACTAGGTTCGTTGGCCCGATCTCGTGCGAGTTCCAGAGCTGGGGCACGGTGCCATCGATGAAGATGCCGTCATTCGTCATGACGTTCTCCCTCAGCAGAATGCCGAGGGAGTTCGACAATACAATCCCGAAGGTGCAGTCGAGCACTGAGTTGTTGTAAGCAGTGCAGTCCGTGGACATATGGACGCTAATCCCTGTGCTCAAATCGGAGCAGATGTTGTCCGAGACGTTCACGTGGGAGGAAATCTCGAGTGCGATGCCGTTCCCCGCGGAGCTATTGATGATATTGCTGGTCACGTTGCAGTAGTCCAGATTGTGGCACCTGACCTCTGAACCATCGTTGTCAGTACATGCGTTATCGCGGATGTCACATCTCTGGCCGTCAGAGCTGCTGATGCCGTCGCCCTCATTGCGCGTGCACCTGTTCCTCTCGACCCAGCCGTCGTTGCACATGCCGGTGCTCACGCCGTGTCCGCCGTTGTCCGAACATTCGTTGTCGCTGATCCTGCACCTGCCGGAACCCTCTGCCCTGATCCCGTCTCCGTGGTTGCCAGAGCATTGGTTGTCCCTCAGGTCGCAGTCGTCCGAGCCGGTGCAACGTATGCCCTCGCCGCACCCTTCGACCCTGTTCCCTGCAAGGGTGCACCGGCCTGAATCGTCCATCCTCAGCCCCGGGCCGTCGTGGCTGTTCCTCGCCCTGCTGCCCGAGGC
>DATEYD010000120.1:0-1159 GCA_035583445.1 Minisyncoccota bacterium | reverse complement strand
CGGCGATGCAGGCGTTTTCGAGGAGCTGCCTGAGAATCCCGGCGGCACGCGGATTGGATTCCTTCTGTGCTGCACGCTCCAGCGCCTGCACCACGTCCTGCGGCAATTCATGACAGGCCGCTATGCAAAGCGACTCGACTGTCCTGCTGATCTGTTCGAATACGATAGTTCGCACAGCTTCGCTCGCAGGGTGTGCCGTGCACACCTTCTTCACAGGATTGGACACCGCCGTACGTACATGACGGTCACATGGAAAAGGTGTGCACGGCACACCCTACCAGTTCAAGCACAGTCGCGACCGCGAGACGCGAGATTGCTTCGTCGCTGCGCTCCTCGCGATGACATAGAAGGATCACGATATCTCCCTGCGAGCGCAGCGAAGCAATCTCTTGCCCTGTGTCGCAACAAAACCTGCGAAACGCCGTCCTACTTGCCTGGCAGGCTCAGCTCGAAGGTCTTGTAGGTCGTATTGCCCACGTCGTCCGTGATCTTCAGGGCCACGATGTGCTCGCCCGGCTCCAACTCCTCGGTCGTGACCGTGAAGCTCTCATCGGTCGTATCGCAGACAAAATCGTCCGGCAGCGAGCCCTTCCACTCGGCGTTGCTGTCAACCGTGTACTCGAGCTTGCTGATCACGCTGAGCTCATCGGTGATCTGCAGCTTGATCGTGGCGGCCTTGCCGTTTTTCTCGATGGCGTACTTGCGAATCACGGGACCCGTATTGTCCACCACGATCTGGTCGCTGATCCGGCTGCCGGTCAATCTCGTCGCGACCGAATTGTCTCGCTCGTCACTGGCGACGACGCGCACCTCGTAGCGGCCATCCTCGACGGTCTTGCTGTCCCACTCGAGGTTGTCCGCCTCGATCTTGTCTTTTATCTCGATCCAATTCGTTCTGCCCATCCTGCGGAAGTCCAGCTTGTAGATGAGCTTGTCGTCATTCTCGTCGGCGGCCTTGTAGCTGATCTTGAAGACGCCCTCCTTGCTCGGGTTCTGGAGCCGGCTGACGTCGATCGTCTCAACCTTGGGGGCCAGGTTCGGCACCGTGCTGGCCACCGCCACCTCGCGGATGACCGGCGTCTTCTGGCCGTCGCCGGTCTCCAGGACCAGCTTGTACTGGCAGAATCTGCCGACCGGGCAGCGGAGCTGGACCGGCTCC
>DATEYD010000119.1:0-37010 GCA_035583445.1 Minisyncoccota bacterium | reverse complement strand
GCCAGTTATACCATTTAACTAAGCCCCCACCAAATATCGTTCAGCTACTGCAATCAATTTAACAAGCCATTTCGGTGCTTGAATAGTGGAAGGTTGCGCATCCCGGATACCCCTCCCGCAACCGTTTTCCGGTATGCGGCTGTCGATACGGCCGGATGAATTGCTATATTGGCACTCCGGTCGCCTTCGACCAGTAGGAACGCTGGACATCTGCATCATGATATTCATGCAGATGCAGGCCGATACGCATCCTCCGCTTATCGATTATATAGCATTTTCTGAATTAATCAATGAACCGTGCCATTAGTGCGGGGTTCGAATTCGTGAAACGCACTCCTCCAGTCGTAACCTTCGTCCCCTCGCAGTAATATAGCAAGACACAGACGATATGATTAAATGCCGGACCGGAGGGAACCACTTGCACCAGTGTCTCGGCATGTCTACTTGCCTGCTGCCAGCCATCCGCACTGATTCGTCGGCGTGTTTCAGCACCCTTCAGCCGCCCGTTCCCAATCTTCGTTGCAAGGATTGTATGGGCATGCGCGACATCCTGCGGGACTACGCCTTCAGCGAGCGCACGTACACGTTCGTGAAGGTGCTTGAAGACTACGAGCAGCACTGATCGCGCCGCATCGAAAGGCCCGCCGGATTCCGGCGGGCCCCCTTTTTATGATCCTACCCCGTCATCTTCGCTTCCTTGTGCAGCGTGCGCGCCTTGCACTTCTTACAGAATTTCATGTACTCCAACTTCCGCTCCACCTTCTTCTTGTTCTTGGTGGTGTAGTAGTTGGCGGACTTGCACTTCGAGCACTTCAGACGAAGCAGATTATCTTGTGACATATGTTGTGTTGTTACTGATTGGAGCCGACGGTCGGGATTGAACCGACGACCTACTCCTTCATGAATACCCTTGTTTCCGAGGCACGTATCAAGGGATTAGACTGTATCTTCGGCATGCCCCGAGGGGGTTAGCCGCCCTTGTCAGTCGTTCGGGCCCTGTGACTGTCCGGGGCCACGGTCTTGGCCATGTGCCGGCTATTGACCGTAATTCGGGATTCATCCCAGCGTTTCCGTCAGGACGGGCGATCACCATGGAGTTGCTCTACCACTGAGCTACGTCGGCTTATTGCGCTAAAAAGAACTGGTTCCCCTGTGGGCGGTGAGGGACTCGAACCCCCGTAGTCCGAACGGACGTCGCGTTTACAGCGCGATGGAATTGCCGCTATCCGAACCGCCCGCGAATTGTCGGAATCGGGTCTTGTGTTTGGGATTATGAAACCCGACCTCCTTGGAATATTTTACCAAATCTACAGCCCTAGTCAAATATACCTTGTTGCCGCTTATCCGCGATGGTGTGAAGTCGAGCGAGATCAGCAAAAGACGAGCCGATCGAAGCAAGGGTTTTGAGCGGTTACAGAACGACATTTGTGTGCTCCGTCGCAGACGATATACAGAACCGTCCGTGTCTATGAGCCCACGAAGGACACCACGCATGAAGGGCGGCCGGGATCGGCACCAGAGAGGAATGTTGACTTGTGCCTTCACTTTGTTTGATGCGAGCCCCATCCTCTGCAACCAACGAACGATTCGCGTTGAACCAAGGTACACTGTCGTATAGCCGCCGGATATTGTGCAACGCTTCGGTTGAACCACAAACAACCGCTTCATAAGCCGTACAACGTGCTCCGCATATCCCACCTCTTTCGTGCCGAGCGTCACCGTTACTTGGCTGGGCGACAGGTGCCCATCCCCGAGCATGATGCCAATGAATTCTGCAAGATCTTCGGAGTGCGAGCGTGGAATCCGCACTCGAAGATTGCGATTCAGATAGCCAGGTTTTTGAGAGGGTTTTGGACGTATTCCAAGACGCAATAAACGCTTGTGCGCTCCGCTCTCGCTCATTCCAAGAACCTGAGCAACTTCTTTGAGTGGCAAGTTTGATCTGACGTAGAGTCGCCGCAGCTCATTGCGATGTAATCGTTCTTGGTGCGTTGACCATCGCGCTGGCATGTGACAATCCTATCATGCGATGGCTGTTTTCTCAATTTACCACTCCACAACTCTGGAGCCGGTGTGGTGAATCGAACACCAGTAAGCGGTTTACAAAACCGCTGCTCTGCCACTGAGCTACACCGGCGGTTGCCCGTTTAGTATACCTCAAAAACCCCTATTTCGCAACCGCGATCGGCGACCGATGCTTGGAATCCTCGAGCTTGCGCTTGGCCCGCTCCAGACGCTTCAGGTACGCCTCATTGCCCGGTTCCAGCTTCATCGCCTGCTCCATCGCCTCGACCGCGTCCGAGTAGTTGCCCAGGCGCATGGTGATGCGCGCCAGGTCGGAATACAGGGTCGCGTCCTTCGGGCTTTGGGCGATGGCGATGATGAGGCGCTGCTCCTCCTGCTTGAGCTGCTCCGGATCGTCGAAATCGACGGCATCCGGATCCGGCTCGACGATACGCTCCTGCTTCTCCTGCTCGATCTGCGCGATGACCTTCTCGTGCTGTTTGGCCGCGCGTTGCCCCATGCCCCGGACCTGTTGGCCGAGCCGATCGGACATACGATCCAAAACCGACATCGCGGAGCGGATGCGGCGGAGCAGCGTCTCGAGTTCGAGGGCAATGCTGTGCTGGTACCGGCGCCACGGGATACCTCGATACCAGTCTACCGCCTCGGGTGCGTAGTCGTGTAGGACGGTCTCCCCCAGTTCGTGCGATTCCGGGGTGAGTTTGCGCAGGTACGGCAGCTTGCGCCACACGATGACCCCCACGCCGATGGCGCAGGCGAGGATAATACCGAGAGGAATAATGAGGAATTCCATTAGATCGCGAGTACGGTTACGTCGATCAACCGGATGTTCTCCCCGAGCTTCTGGACCGCCTGATGGATCAGGTCCTTGACCGTGATGTTCGGATCCTTCACGAACAGCTGGTCGAGCATCTCCGCGGCGGATGCCGGTCGCATCGCACTGGCATGCATCGCCAGGTCGTGCGCGAGCTCCTGGAAATCGGCGTTGCGAGCGACGAAGTCCGTCTCGCAGGCAAGCTGCACCATCGCGCCGATCTTCCCGTTGGTGTGGATGTAGGCGGAGACGGTGCCTTCGGTCGCCTCCCGGTCGGCCTTCTTTGCCGCCGCAGCGCCCG
The DNA here is from genome assembly GCA_035583445.1 of Minisyncoccota bacterium. Lineage (GTDB taxonomy): Bacteria > Patescibacteriota > Minisyncoccia > 2-02-FULL-40-12 > GWA2-44-9 > JAGOPO01. The sequence goes on along the minus strand of DATEYD010000119.1, from coordinate 33,870 downwards.
CCTGGGCCATCAGGATCTCGCGGGCCTTGTCCTTGTCCCCGCCCGCCTCGTCGAGCGCAGCTTTGATCTTGTCGAATGACAAGCCGGTCGTGTCGCGGAGTTCTTTGATGGTCGAGGTTTCTGCCATGGATTCAAGTATATCACTAACCGGTCACGATCGGCTTCTGTAGGTTCTTTGCGATCGCCTCCAAAACCAGGTCGACGGAACGCTTGGAACGGTCGTTCGCGCAGATGACCTTCGTGACCCCGGTCGGATCGGCATCGGTGTTGGCGATAGCGGCAACCTTCACGCCGGTCAGCTTCGCCTCGTGCACCGCAAGCTCTCCTTCTTTGAGGGAGGAGACGAAGATCGCGTCCGGGATCCGGGTGAGCTTCTTGAGCCCGTCGAACTTCTTCTGCATGTCCTGGACCTCGCGGGTGAGTTCCAGCTGCTCCTTCTTGGTGTACTTCATCCAGCCGCCGGCGTCGCGCTCCTCTTCGAGCTCGATCAGACGTTTTACGCGGCCGTTGAGGTTCTTGAAGTTGGTGAGCGTGCCTCCGAGCCAGCGGTCCAGGACGTACGGCATGCCGGTCTGGTCGGCCAGTTTCTTGATGCCGTCCTGCGACTGCTTGGTCGGCGCCACCCAGAGCACCATGCCCCCGACCGCGAGGACGCTGTTGAGGAATTCGATGGTTGTCGCGATCGACTCCTGCGTCTTCGGAAGGTCGATGATGCAGATGCCGTCGCGAACCGCATATACGTTGTCCCCCATCGCGGGGTTGAACACCGTGCGCTTGCGGCCGAAATGCATGCCGGCCTCAAGCATCTGTTGGTACGGGATCAATTCAGTGTTCTCAGTCATTTGGTCGTGCCCGGTGCCGCGTTTCCTCCAAGGAATAGGCACATTTAGCCCTTGCGGACATGTGCCGCGCTACCGGACAAATCATTGAGTTTGCTACAGCAAACGCCGACACACGGTACCATACAATCCCCGGACATGCAACTAATTGACGATACGAACAAAGGCGTTGCTGATCGGCATGCAACGGATGCTCACGTGGATCCCGTGAAGAGGCGACATCGGCGTCCCCCTTCTTTTACTCCCTCACGTACACCGGTACCTGAATCAAGGAGGTGTAGGGTGCGGGAGACACGGGATACCAAGCCTCCTCGTTCGAGTTGATGCAGAAGACCTTCCGAAAGAAGGCGGTATCCTGGGAGACGGCATCGGCACCCGAGAGTGCGACATGGTGCAGGATACCCGTATCTTCGCCGGTCACCTCGACGGCGTAGACCCGCGAGTCATCGGTCTCGCAGTTGCGGAAGAGGCCGGAGGTGAGGAAGGCGTCTCGAACATCGGGCGAGACGGACTTCACATTGGCAAAGCTGCCGAGATGACCATAGAAGGAGAAGATAATCGGATTCAGGAAGAGACGTTTGTATCCATGCTCGTTAATGATGTAGACATCGGGGTCGTTGGAGCCGGGAGCGGAGATCGTGTCCCCTTCCTGGAGGTTGTATTGGGCAGGAGACGCGGCGCCGGAGGTTCCAGGCGTGGGAGTGGGGGTCGGAGATGCACCGAGAGCCGCGGAGTACGTGTAGACCGCAGTGCAGGATCTACTCGAGCCGACTACGGTGACCGTACCATCGACAGCACAATCCCCTGACCACGATTGGGCGTATCCGGTAATCGGAGAGGCGGAGAGCTGATGCGTTATACACGTGACGGCATAGGCATAGTCCCTGTCCATGCCGGCGTTGTTCAGATACAGCGTGGCGTCCGCGGCGGTTGCCGATCCACCGGAGATGGTGACCGTGGCTGTAAGGGTGCCGAAGCAGGAGGAGCCGCCGCCGGTAGCTGGGGTGGGTGTGGGGGTAGGTTCCGTTTCAAATGTGGCAAGGTACAAAAGGGATGCATCGTCGACCACCTCGAACTGCCCCCCAACGTAGAGTACGGACTGGTCTGAGGAAAGAGCGAGACTGTCAACGGTATCGCCAATATTTGGGTCGAAGTCTGTCACATTATCGTCGTCGGTCAAGGTGTCGAAAGAGGCGAGGTGATTCCGGAGTTGAATATCCGCGTCGACATTGACAGCCGTGAAATCCCCACCGGCGTAGAGCGTCGTGCCGTCCAGAAGAAGAGTATATACAACAGCGTTCACGTCCGGATTGAACGCCGTCGCATTGTCTGCAGCGATTGTCGTATCGAATGCCGCTATACGATTCCGATCCTCATTATCCTCGGCGACATTGACAGCCGTGAAATCCCCACCGGCGTAGAGCGTCGTGCCGTCCAGAAGAAGAGTATATACAACGGCGTTCACGTCCGGATTGAACGCCGTCACGTTGACTTCAGGATCCACTGCTTCGGTATCGAATGCCGCTATACGATTCCGGGGCTCATTATGCGCAACGACATTGACGTTCTGGAAATCCCCACCGGCGTAGAGCGTCGTGCCGTCCAGGGCAAGGGAATACACGGTCCCATCAAGATCGGGATCGAAATCCGCGATCGTGTCGGTCTCAGTATCAATGGCAAAAAGGTAGTCGCGCACCTTAGCATCGACGTGCGTGAACGAACCTCCGACGAATAGTGTCGTGCCACTCAGCGCGAGTGCGTTTATTTGGGGATCAAAGCTCGGGTCGAAGTCTGTCACATTATCGGTGTCGGTTGTCGTGTCAAAGGCCGCCAGCATGAGGCGTTGTTGCGGTGTGTCGTTAACCGTCGTGAAGGATCCTCCGGCGTACAGCACGGAGCCATCAAGCACCAAGGAGTACACCCCACCGTTCCCGGCAATGTTCGGATTGAAATCGGTCGCGTTATCTGTCTCAATTCCGGTGTCAAATGCCGCAATGAGACCGCGCGGCTTGGATGTTGCGGGAAGGGTGACATTGACGTTCTGGAAATCCCCACCGGCGTAGAGCGTCGTGCCGTCCAGAAGAAGAGTATGCACAGAATCGTCCACGTCCGGATCGAACGCCGTCGCATTGTCTGCAGCGATTGTCGTATCGAATGCCGCAATATTATTGCGCAGCTCATTATCTACCGCTTGATTCACATTCCAGAAAGCGCCGCCGGCATATAAGACGGAACCGTCAGAGTTGAGGACGAGGGTTGTCACGATATTATCTACGTTGGGATCGAACGCCGTCGCATTGTCTGCAGCGATTGTCGTATCGAATGCCGCTATACGATTCCGGTCCTCATTATCCTCGACGACATTGACAGCCGTGAAATTTCCTCCGACGTAGAGCGTCGTGCCGTCCAGGACAAGAGCGTGTACGAAACCGTTCAAGTCGGGATTGAAGTCTTGTACCTCCCCGGTTGTCGAGTCAAAAGCGGCGAGGTAGTTTCGGGGTGTATTGGTCGTGCCAACGTTGACCGCAGTAAATTCACCTCCGACATACAGCACTCCGCTTGCCGATGCGAGTACGTACACAGGGAAGTCCAGATCCGGATCGAAATCCGGGTCCAGGGTCCCGTCGGCCATTATATGAGCAAGATAGTTGCGAGTCTCACCATTCACCGTATTGAAATATCCTCCGACGAACCAACCATCGGAGCCGTCCGCAACCACACTGGTAACCTCGTTGTCGAATCGAGTAGTTACAGAAAGCGGCAAACCGGTTGCCGTGTTCACGGGGATACCATGCTCCGCCCCTCTGCCAACATAATTGAAGTTGCCCCCTACATACACATGGCTGCTGTCGGATGTGATGACGGTCACGCTACCGTCCGTTTCCCACCCTCCCGACGTCGGCGTAGAATCAAAATCCGCCTGAGCGTCCCATGGAGAAAGAAATCTTCCGACGAATGGTGTATCGGCTACGAGTATAACCACGAGAATCAATGCCAGGCCTCGGATATGCCATTTCCATACGATATTCTTTTTCATTCTCAAATAGAGGTGATCCGCCTATGGATATAAGCATATAGGTTGGGAGAGGTTACGTAAGGTCTGCCGTGTGGAAAACATCAGATATTCCATATTCTGGACAGAGCGCTGCCTCCGTGCTATACTGTCCGGGCCATGAAGGCAGCAATCCACCCGACATACTATGACAAGGCAAAAGTCTCCTGCGCTTGCGGGAACTCCTTTGTCGTCGGTTCCACCCGCGATCTGATCAACCCCTCGATCTGCTCGGCATGCCACCCGTTCTACACCGGCACTGAGAAGATCGTGGACACCCAAGGACGCGTCGATCGCTTCAAGAAGCGCCTGGAGAAGGGCGTGAAGAAGGCTTCGAAAAAGACTACGAAGCGGTAACGGCAGGGCGCCGCCGAGGCGCCTTTTGCGTACGCATATGAGCGACGACACGATTCACGATTGGAAATATTGGGCCGAGGAGGCCAAGAAGGCCAAGCAAGCCGCGAAGAGCGCCGGTCCCGGCAACGAAGCCATCATGGAGGTCCGCCCTGGCGCGGGCGGAGACGAGGCGGGTCTGTTCGCCATGGAGCTCTTCCAAATGTACAAGGCCTACGCCTCCAAGAAAGGCTGGACGTTCGCGGTTGTCGACCTTTCCGACACCCCGCTGGGCGGCCTGAAGTACGCGTCGTTCGAGGTTTCTGGGCCTGCTGCGTACGATGCATTGATGCATGAGTCCGGCGTCCATCGTGTCCAGCGCGTGCCGGAGACCGAGAGGTCCGGCCGTGTGCACACGAGCACGGCAACCGTCGCGGTCCTCAAGAAAGCGACCGAACAGGAAGTCGAGCTGAACCCGAACGATCTGGAGGTCACTTTTTCCCGCGCCGGAGGGCCGGGCGGGCAGAACGTGAACAAAGTCGAGACCGCCGTCCGTCTCTTGCACAAGCCGACCGGGATCGTGGTCTCTTCGCGCGAGGAGCGAAGCCAATCCGCGAACCGCGACCGTGCATTGGAGGTCCTGCGGTCCAAAATCGCGGAGATCCAGCACCTGGAGCAGACCGGTACCATCACCGAGGAGCGCCGGAAGCAGATCGGCACCGGCGACCGCTCCGAGAAGATCCGCACGTACAACTTCCCCCAGGACCGGGTGACCGACCATCGCATCAAGGAATCCTGGTCAAATCTGCCGAAGATCATGGCCGGCGATTTGGACCGCATCATGACCGCATTGCAGGCTGCCGACGAAAGGGATATGACTGAGGGCAGATAACCATGTACCAGCAACCTCCGCTTCCCGAACCGTCCGGTGCGGACCTCCCGAGCCCGTTGTTCCTGCCGCGACCCGGTTGGGGCGGACAAATCAAAAAGTGGCTGCGCCAGAACCTCTACTCCGCGATCTTCCGGGGCATTTTGCTCGGTGCCGCTCTGCTCATCATCACCTCCATCATCCGAGCTCCGGACGGACCGACCGTGCAGGAACCCATTCCGACGATCGACGAGAACACGGTCGCCCAGGTCGCGCTCCCCGGCGACGGTCTCAGCCAGCTTGCGGCGCGCGCGTTGGATGAATGGCTTTCACGCAACGCGGCAGTCGAGCTCGATGCCGTCCAACATCTCTACGTCGTCGACAGGATGACCCGCATCGCGGTCCTGGTCTCCAGTCGCATGCCTCCCCTCATCCACCCCGGAGAGATCGTCCGGTTCCCCTCGACCTTCATCCAGACAGCGGCCGACGAGGCCAAAGCGCTGACCGTATGGCAGTATCGCGCTTGGACGCGGCTGCTTCCGTAAAAAAGAGCCCCGCACGCCGGTCTGCCGTTGGGCAGGCATAGGTGCGGGGTTTTCGGTCGCTTCAGGACGGGTTCCAGGTCGCGCCGATGTAGAACATCCACTTCTTCGCGTTGCCGTTGCGGGTGACGCTGCCCATGACCGAGAAGTCCTTGCGGATCTTCTGGGTGTAGCTGACGCCGGGCAGCTCGTTCCACGGGTCGTCCAGGAAGTTCAGGAGCGCGTAGCTGATGCCGACGGGGCCGACGGTCACCTGGTAACTCGTGAGGAAGCCGATGTAGAGCGACTCGGGGTTCTTCACCCCGTCGTTCTTCCACTTGTCCGGCTCCCACGCGTTGATGATCGGCCATTGCATCGTGCTGACGACGACCTCCTGGCCGGCGACCGTTCCGAGCGGCATGGCCAGGTCCAGGTACGGGCCGATCCACGGCACGCCCATGAAGTGGCCAGTGGAACCGGCGACGGTCCCCTTGAGCTTGCCGACGGTGAACCGTCGGCCGCAGAGGAACCAGGCCTGCTCCTGCTGGACCACGACGTTGAAGGTCGTGTGTTTCTCCTGGTTGTCCATCCACAACGATCCCGCGATGCCGCTGGAGAGGGCGTCCTCGCCCGCGCTCACCGTCAGGGAGCTGAATTGCCAGCCCTCCGGATCCGGGGCCTGCGCCCAGGAGACGGTCGACATCAGGACGGCCATTGCCATGAAGAATGCCGACTTCGCCGCGAACCTCATGTCTCACCTCCAGGACATGGTATACCACATTTACATTGACATAGCAACATTCTTCGAGAATCATGGCCCACGGAGGTGTCAGGATGGGGTTGGTCATACCGTTCGTCGGGTTCGTCGTGATCGGGTTCGTGTCTTTTCATATCAGAAAGCCCCCTCGCGGGGGCTTTCGTTGAAGTGCGTGGGTTATTCCTTCTTCGCCTCGGCGGGTGCGGGAGCTGCAGCCGGAGCGGCCTCGCCTTCCTCGGCGACTTCCTCAGCCTTCTCCTCCTTCTTGATCTCCTCTACCGCGGAGACATCCGTGGTCGGCTCGGCGAGCTCGGCAGCGAGTTCCTCTTCGGACTTCGGCTCCTGGACCGTCGCAATGACGTCCGTGGCATCCGCGGTGAACACCCAGCCATGGGTCGTGATGTCGGCAAGGGTGATCTGGTCGCCGAACGCCTTGAGGCCGGAGACGTCTACTTCGATCTTCTGGGGGAGGTCGGCCGGGAATGCCTCGACTTCGAGCTCGTTCACGTTGCGGACGAAGATGGCCTTGAACTCCTTGACCGCCGGGGATTCGCCGACGAACACCACCGGTACGTCCGTCTTCACCTTCTCGTCCAGGCGGACTTTATAGAAATCGGCGTGCTGGTAGTCGCCCGAGAGCGGATCGCGGGTGACGTCGTGGATGATGGTAGGATAGGTGTCCGTGCCCACGATCAGGTAGACCAGGGTGCTCTCCCCTGCCTGTTTGAAGACTTTCTCGAAGGTCTTGACCGGAACCTGGATGTTGATGGCATCGAATCCCTTGCCGTAGACCACGGCCGGCAGGACGCCGTCCCGGCGAAGCGTGGCGACCTTGGAACCCGTGATCGTACGGGTCGTGGCTTCCAATTGGAGTTTTTCGTGCGTCTTTGCTGCCATAGCGCGCGAAATACAATAGCAGAAACCTGCCGATTATGCAACTACTACCTACACCTCCCGACGGGAGTAATGGGTGTCTATGGGGAGCTTGGCGATCAGCTCCCGCGCCTTGTCCCGGATGCCGAACGTTTTGGTCACTTTGTTGAGTTCCATTTCCACGCCAACCGCGAGGTCGTGCTGGTGCGCGAAGACGGCTTTTTCGATCTGTTCGATCAACTGCTCGGCGGTGTAGGTCTGCCGGCTCCCCTGGACCTCCTTAAGGTCCCGCAGGACGTAATACAGCTCGTCCAGGCCCAAACATCCGCGGATGCGGTATTCGGGACTGATTTCCGGTTCGGATGGTCTCTCCTGATTCATTGGGTGATGATACCACATGCAGAAACAGCCCGCGAGAGCCCTTTCTGCTGCGACGCCCTTACACCTGTTTGGGACTGAGGAACCAAGCGGCCCCGTACGCCAGAACTGCGCCAAGGACCGGAAGCCAGTTCGGATCGTATCCGCACTGACGTCCCCATGCGAGGATGACGACCGCGAGGATCACGAGCACTGCAAGCGCCCGCCGATGCGCGAATCGGTTGCCATGGCGGCGGATGAGGATGAATGCCGCTACCACGAACGCGACCACATTCACCAGCCACCACCAGAGCGTTGCGTCGGTGCATGGGATGAAGCCGAGGAAGGACCCGGCCTGTGCGAGACCCAGGTTCTCGTCCGGTTTGGCAATGAGGTTCGGCTCTTCCTCTTCGTCACCAACATCGCCGAAGTCACTTCCGGTCGGGGTTGTCGTCGTTCCTCCCGTGCCGCCTGTCGGTCTCGTGGGTTCGGGTGTTGGAGTAGGAGTCGGGGTTGGGGTCGGGGTGTCAGACGGGAGGATTACCGAGCCATTAAAGGTTGCGATAAACGGCGCGTTCTGAACGCATACGTTTTGTTCATCGCGATGATAGCCTTTCGCACAGGTGGGTACGCATACGTCCCCAATGAGCTCGTAGCCGTCTTGACATGGTCCGGGCTGCTGCTCATCCGGAACGCACCGCCCCCCTACCTCATGATACCCTTCATCACACTGCAACGGGGGCGACTCGCAAAGCAGTTCGTTGATGGTGACTGTCGCAGAATCGCTTGCTGAGTCGGCATTATCTGCGGACAGAGTCGCCTCATTGGTCACCGAGCAGAAGTCAGGCGTGTGGAGCGCTTGCACGGCATCCACATCATACCCGTCGGCGTCAGGGTAGTTCGCAAAGTCATCCGCGTCCGACATGTCCACCAATTTCACATAGTAGACATAGTCCAGGGGCACATCCGCGCTGTCCAGGTCGAACTCTGCATCGAAGGTCCCCGTTCCCAGCGAGTGCCAATTGGACCCGTCTTGCGACACGAAGACCTCTACCGATTCATCCGGGTAGAAGACGGCGGGCTGATTGAAGGTCGTTTCCCAAACCTTCAAGTCATTGCCGGAGCCGTTCTGGATGATGTTGTTGAACCGCAGAACCGCCTCGCCCCCGAATCCAAGCGAGAAGAAGTTTAGGGTATCGTTGTTCTGGGCAGCACCGAGCATCTTGTTCGGGTCGCTGCGGTCGGCACCGATCGTGCCGCCGTTTTTCTTCAATCCTTGGTCCTCGCTCACCGCCTCGTCAGCCCAGAGCTCCACATCGATGGAGGTGTGGATGGTCTCGCCACCGACTGCAATGGCCGGCGTGTCTCCTATGACCCACGTCAACTCACGGGTTGACGGGTCATAGCTGGGGATACCGAGTGAGCTGCCGTCGTACGAGAGACCGACCGGAAGGACATCGGTGACCGTCAGCCCGTTCGCCGTACCCTCGCCATTCACCGCCCAGTTGAGGGTCCAGTTCACCGTATATTCACCGTCGTAAGTGCCCGATTTCTCCAGGCTCAAGGTCGGTACTATGGGACGGCACTCGGTAACACCGATAGATAATGCGCCTGTGTTGTCTCCGTACCAACTGGCATATGGTGTGTTCGTTCCAGAATCGCCGTCGAATACACGTAGATTCACCGGAGCGCCGGTACCAGTCACGCCATACGTATAGGTATGCGCCGGGGAGTAGGGACCCCAATCAACGAATTGCCCGTCCACCTGTACATCGAGCAAGTTCTCCGGATCCGCCGTTACGTAGCCATACAGCGACAGCCATTCGGGATCGCCGTCCTGACCATCGGTCGCCCAGAAGTCGTAGGAAATATACTCCGCATCAACGCGGTGCGCGCCTTTCGCGCTCCCGTTGTTGGTCCAGTAACCGGACACTTCAAGGATATAGCCGATGCCATTGCTCAGCGCTGGAGTGTTTACCCCGATCGGCACACTCGAGACAAGGTTCAGCCCTACCAGCTCGATGGGAATGGGGGTCGTATCCACAGGACATGCCGGAGCAATATAGGGCGGCGGTGTCGGCTCCGTAGGCGGAATGCGGTTTACCACAACGAATTCCTCTTCGGGATCATCCACAATCGCCGAGCCCGTGCCGTTCACATTTTCCCAGCCGTCCTGCAGAAGCTCATCCAGGTCATAGGTGCCATAGGGCACATTCTCGAAGGTTACGCATCCATCTTCTTTGGTGGTCGTCCCGGTATAGCCAACGTAGATATCCACGGTAATCGAACCGGAATTGTCACTGTACTGGTCGTCCAGGATCTTGAAGTCAACTGGACCGCCTGCCGTGCTATACGCCTGGGCATACGCATGCGCCGAGTAGAACGTACTCCCCCAGCCGTGCAGGGTCTGCCCGTCGACGAGCACGCTCAGGAAGCCGGCCTTACCTGGCAATGTGATGTCATTGCCGTTCGCCCATGGCGCGTAGGGACCGAACGAACCTCCGAAGTAGGCCTCCTCGCCGCTGCGTCGCTCAGAGAATGCAGCATCGGCCGGGTCACGGTAGGAGTAGGTGCTGTTCGCAATAAGCACATAGTTCCCCGCGGGAAGATCCGCGGAGCTGTAGGTCTGCCCGTTCGGGAACACCTCCACGGTGCCGACTTTTTGCCCGAGCAAAGAGAGTTGCCAATTCGATAACGGCGCCTGCTGATCGTCAATCTTACAGACCGTTACCGAGCTGACGCAGTCCTGCTTCAGTGATACTTCGTCCAGCAACGGCCCATACGAGTTGTCAGTGGATCCGGCATCCTTGAATGAGAGGCGGGTGAGCGCATCCACCGCGACGAGCGAGTAAGTGAAGGGCTTGAATTTCTTCTCTGTCAGAAGAATGGTCCCTTTCGATACGCCGTCCCAAAATACCTCGATCTTATTGTCATTCGCATTGGGCGCATCCGGCCGAGCCGCTGCAAGAAAAGTCAGGGTGTACGTCTTGCCTGGAATGGTCGGAATGTCCTGCCAGAGCTCAATCGCCGATTGCGTGTGTGCAAGACCGTCCGCAGTGCCTTGTTTCGGCCAATCAGTGTCCAACTCCGTGTATTGGCCATTAGACGGAGCTACGGTCCACCCAGAAAGCACGTCGGGTCTCTGTAGTTCCACATACCCATCATCCGGCCGGTCCGACGGACCAGACCATAGCCATGTTGCATACCAGCTCAAACCCACGAAACCGGACTGGAACACCTGCCATTTCGACGGCGGAGCCGGGAGCTGACCGGCTTGCGGAACCGTTGGGCTTTCGAATGACCCGTTCCGCACCAATTCCGTACCGCACGGCGGTGCGTAGGTGTTCGTGATGGTGCAGGTTGCTGTGCCGCCTGAGGCGATCTCGCTCGAGCATCCTTCGTACGTCGTCACGTAGTCGGGTGCAGCGATTTCTGAAACGGTAAACGCTCCAGCAAGAACTTCAACCGTATTGGACCCATCGGATTCGAATGGCGTCGGATCGTTTTGGTTCACGACGAACGAGAAATCTTGTGCGGTCTTTGGGCCACCGACAACAACTTTCTCAATGGTAAGCGTGCCTGGAGAGGGCACGCACTGATAGACATCGAGGGTCAGCGAACCGGAGTTATCATCCATCCCCGTTTGGTCCTGCCACGCGGTATCGAACCACTGGTCCCAGCGGTCACCGATGACGAACTGGACATCCCCTGCCAGGGGCGTGTACGCAAAGGCATAGGAGTGTGACGATGCATACGCGCCCCAATTCACGATGCCGACACCTTCGCCCAGATCAGCCAACAGCGCATGTGCACCGAGATCAGGAGGGGTTCCCTGAATCCCGTATTGACTCTTGAGCGATGACCAATTGTTATCCGTTGTATACCCGGCATCAGCCCACCATTTGTTGTTGGGGCACGATCCGCTTTGGCATCCGGTCGGATGGAATGTACCGGAGGCTTCGAAGACGTACTGGGAACCATCTACCGCAAAGGTCACGCCGCTCTTGGCTGGCGAATCGTCCGCGGCATTCTTTGCCGCCCGTGACTCGATTTCGTAACTGTTGAGGAAAATCGGCTCAGTCCCTGGGCTACATACCTGAAGTCCCTCATATCGCGGGATTTCCGGCCTGACTATAGCAAGACTGTCGGAACATTGGTTATTCCCCTCATCAGGTTCATAGATCTTTTCATCCGGGTCAGCAGCACAGGATGCGTAATTCTTAGAACGCGGATTCTCCAGCTTGTGCTCGTTGTTGTCCTTGTTCACCTGGACCTCAACCCAGACATCGAAGAACGAATCAGGCGGCATAATGACGTCGCCACTGGCTGTACAAGCGATGTCCTGGTTCTGCCCATTCGCTTTCAGTTCGCAATCGATTGTGCCATTGATGTCGCTGAAGTCGGAACCCAAGCCGCTGTAATCCACATGGGCGCCAGCGGGTAGCATGTCACTGAATACCCTGTCGCCATCGTTGAACACCGCATCGGCATTTCCATCGTTCGAAATATGGATATTCCACGTGAACGACGAACCAAGCTCTACTCCGTTCGGAGCGTCGTTCGTTTTGACCGCAACGAGATCCGGAAAGGCTTCGTGTGCGTTCCCGCTCGTACTGGTCCACGTGAATTCCTGATGGATAGAGCTCGTCGCAGTGCCCGACAGCGACCCATCGCCAGCCACCACTCCGGTCACTGTAACCGTGTATCCAGGGTTCGCGCCGGTGTAGACGATCGTAAACGTTAAATCAGAGCCGCCGATGTTACCGGTCACGTCCCATGTGTAACTCGGGTCAGGATTGTAGTGCCCCGTACCTTCAAAGTCACCCGTACCCCAATCCTGAAGATCGACCTCCATCGTGTGCGGATAGTCGCCCGAACACGCTGAGATGCAGTGAAACGTAATAGTGTATGTACCGGTCAGGTTCCACTCGACTGGAGTAACCGCCGCCGCGATCGGCACATACGCCGCGTACGGCATGAGGACCATGGTCAGCGCTGTGATGACGCCGGTGACCTTGTTGATACGGTGGAGGGTGGAGTACATATGCCTCTTATTAATTAGTGGTACACAAAAGGGCTCTCGCGCGATCACCTGAAGGGTGGCCATGCGACAGCCCTGTTGCCTTGATACGGTTGTGCTTGAATCCATGCATCGTGGAACCGATGCGACCGAACACCCGCCAATGCTAGCACTAGTGGTTCGCGTGTCAATAAATTCCTACACCTTATGGCACGCAGGGCACCGGCGAGACCGAGGACGGAACATCGGGCACAGGCGTGGGGACCGTGCCACCGGGAAGGATGGCGTCCAACGCCTTCGTCACGATGTTGCGCGCGGTACCGGAGTTCTCCTCGTTGATGGTCGTGACCTCGTCCAACACCTCCTGCGCCTTCTGCAGCGCCTCATATCCCTCCGCGATGTCGTCGTCGGATGCCTGCTCCCCCGCCTCGGGCAGGAGCGCGGCGGCATCGTCCAAATGGCGCTGCAGATCGCCCAGCAATCGTGTCTCCTTCATGCGCGGGTTCACGACTTCGATGATGTTGGCTTTCAGCGACGGGATGTAGTTCAGCGCCAACACGCCGCCGACGATCACGATGGCCAGATAGAATAGGAATCGGAGCATGAATGGAGTATACCGCAAAAAAGCCCCCGTGCGTGCGGCGCGGGAGCGTACGACTGCTCAGCCCGTTAGGGGCGCTGTAGCGGCTTGTCGAGAACGTCGTTGAACATCGCCGCCAGGTGTGTCCGGAACTCCGCGTTGCGACAGCGAATGAGCTTGCCCATGCACTCCAGCACCTGCGCGGGATAACGAAGGACGGTGACCTCGATCCGCTGGTCTCTATCGAACCGCTGCTCCGGAGCGGGCCAGAACAGATCCGCGTAGTTACGGGGCCAGGTCAGGGTGATCTCGTTGGGCTTCTGAGGATCGTACTCCTTGCAGATGCCCAGCACGCCGCCCCAGTCCTCCAGGTACACGACGTCGCCCGGGCTCGGCAGGACGATGGTCTTGCGGGTTTCCACGTCGGCCATGGTCTACCTCCGGCACATGACATACCACGATGTTACGATAAAGAAAAGCCCCGCGCGTGCGGCGCGGGGGTCAGCGGAGCGTTCCGGTCTCGTTGTAGGTCGTCCAGAGCGGTTCCCATTCCTCCCGGAAGATGGCGAGGTGCACGACGTCCCAGTAGCGGCCGCGCTTGAACATCTGCTCCTGCTGCCGTCCCTCCTCGTGGTAGCCGCAGCGCAGGCTGTAGCGGAGGCTACGATCGTTGTACGCGATGACGGTGGAGCAGATCTTCCGCAGGTTGAGCTCGAGGAACGCGTAGCTCAGGATCAGCATCTTGGCGTCCGTGCCGTACCCCTTGCCCCAGCAGTCCTTCTCGCCGATGAGGGCGCCGGTCGTCGCCACGCGGTCCTTCCAGTTGATGTGGTGCAGCCCCATCGAGCCGATGAGGCGACCCTCTTCGACGGTTTCGATGGCGAGGATGACCTCGGACGCGTTGTCCGTCTGCTTGTGGAGCCACTCCTCCTCGGCGACCTCTGTCTTCGGCAGGAACGGTCCGATGTACTCGCGCACCTCGGGATCGTTGATCCAGCGCGTCAGGACGGGAAGGTCGTCCCTCCCGAACGGACGCAGGATGACCCGTCGGCCGCGCAGGAACACCGGGCTATGCTTTTGGTCCATGGGAACCTCCAGCTGCTAGAGCTCGTACCGGCCGTGCATATGCCGGTAGTGGGTGTCCAGGTCGGTGGTCAGCAGCTCGGCCTTCTCGTCTGCCTTCAGGACGATCCCGCTGATCTCGAAGCCCGCGAATTTCCGGGCTGACACCTCCACGAACGGAAGTCCGTCGTCGGTGGTGCGCACGGCAGTGACGATGGTCACGAGCGCGTCCTTCGCATCCCAGAAGCGGATGACGTGCCCGACGAGCTCCCCCTCTGCCAGCAGGATACCGGCCTCGGCCATCTGATTCGCGAGGCGGTCCATTGCTCTCCTGCCCGTTCTGGTCATGCCTATACCTCCGGGGGATACTATATCACGATATGTATTACCTGTAAATACGCCGTCGGGTGGCCGTTTTTTGACAATATGCTCCCTCCATGCTATACTGTACCCATCGTCGCAACGAAAGGAGCCAAACGGCCTTGCGGATCGACGTGAAGTAAGACAATCTACCGCACATTCACCCAAGCTCGGCAGATAGGGCCCCTGCAAGGGAGACACACCTGAGGCTGCCGGCGCCGACCATGGTCCACCCTAGCCAGCGTGGACCGGTGCCAGTCGAAAAGCGGTGTCCCGTGATACCATCCAGTGGTTGCGGAGGCATCGAACCTGGTTACCCCGATTGAGAGCCCCAAAGGATGAAGTGCAAGGCACGAGCCGTACTCCGTCCGTCACCTGCCTTCCTCTCCTGCGGGGCTCTTCGCTTTCTAGGTCTTCGCCGCCCCGGACATGAACAGGCGTACCTTGTCGGCGACGAGTTCCTTCACCTTGTCCGCCGCAAGCGCGAGATATTTGTAGGGCGTGATCTCGTCGGATTTCGTATGCAGCGAATCCATGATCGATGTCGTGTATGCCACCCGCAGTTCCGTATTGAAATGCACGTTCGTGATGCCGGCGGCGATCGCGGATTTGACCTGCAGGTCCGACAGCCCGGACGCCCCGTGCAGCACGAGGTACGTGTCCGGCACCGCTTTGGCGATGGCGATGAGCCGATCCAGATCCAGCAACTCCTCCTGCTCGGTGACGATGCCATGGATGTTGCCGAACACCGGCGCGAGGCGTTCGATGCCGGTGCGCTTCACGAAGTCGGCCGCCTGCTCGGGCTTCGTGAAATCCGCGGGGCTGATCATGACGGACTTCTGTATCTCGGACGATCCCCGCAAATATCCCAGCTCCCCTTCCATCATGTACGGTCCTGAGGCCTTCTGCGCATACTCCCACACCCGCCGCGTCTCGGTGACGTTCACGTCGAACGGCAACGCGTGCCCATCGAAGTGCACCGAATCGTAGCCGATATCGATCGCCGCTTTGCAGTCGGCGAAGCTGGAGAAATGGTCAGCGTTCAGGAACACCGGGAATCTGGACGACTGGCTCACCGCCCGCACGAGCGCGACCGTTTCCGGAAGCCCCAGGAAATTCGCCTCGCCTGGCGAGGTCCCCACCATCACGCATGGCGCCCTGCCGTCCTTGGCCCCTTGCACGATTGCGCGGAGGACATCGGCCGTAGAGAAGTTGAAATGGCCGATCGCCCATCCTCCGTTCTTCGCTTGTTTGAAATACTCAGACAGCTTCATGGAGGTGTGCGATCTCAAGAATGGTACGTGCCATCTCAGCGGCCTCATCGGATGGGAGGTTCCGTATGATGCTGATGATGTGCCGGCGTTGGTCCACGGTGAACGTGTCCGTGCTCAACAGGTCGAGCAGGTCGACGAATGCCGGACCGGCGACGAGCGCCGTCTGCCCCTGCACGGTCAGTCCGATCGCCAGCGCGGTCTCGTACCGCGGGTCATCAGGCCCGACCTCTTCGTATCCGACGCTCCGCACGGTGCCTTCCTCGACTGACGAGCGCAGCCGCGGCGTGCCGACGCGAGCGGCAGCCGTAGCCACGTCCAGTTTCTCTGCGACCTTCAGATCGTTGGTGAGGATGATGATCATCGTATTCGTGTATACCCCGGATCGGTTTTGCTGATGAGCGATTCGACGAGGGCCCGGTCCGCGTCCGGAAGGAGCTTGTCGTCTCGGAGGTACGCCCCGCAAGTCTCCGCCCAGTATTCGCCCGCCTTCACGGTCGTCAATACCTGGGGGTCCGGATTGCTGATGTGCTCGACATACCAGGAATGGAACCGGTCGCCCGCGTTCATGCGGTCGAGCACGCTCGCGTAGATCCGTACACGGTCGGGCTCCGCCAGATCGACGTTGAACATCGGGTCGGCGAAATGGCAGACCTCGTGCGCGAGGAATTCCCCCGTCAGGATGGGTGTGGGCGTGTAGGAACCGGCGGAGAACACGATGCGGTGGTCCTTCCGGTTCACGCGCGCCACGATCGTATTGCCCGACATCCCGTAGACCCCTGGCATGGTGAACACCCGCGCATCATAGCTGACGCTGGCAACCTGCCGCGTGAAACTCGGGGGCGCATCGGCAAGTACCCTTCGTATCTCATCGACCACGCCCCTATTCTTGAAGCCGGATACGGGGACCGGGTCGCTCGGAACCCGATCGGACGTCCAGCGCGGAGGGTCCTCAAGCACCTGGGAGACCGCTTCGCCGACCCGATCTTTGACCTGCATGCGCAGTTTCGCCATCTCGAGCTTCTCCATGCGCTGCGCTACCTTTGTTTCCTCGGGGGTGGGCTGCTGGGCCACGAGCTCGGTGGGCAGGATGCCGGTGAGCGCCGTCGCCAGAACGCCCCAGCGCGCCAAACGCGCGAGCTTCTCGCGCAGGACGGTCAGGAGCTCCGGCTTGTGCTCGCCAGTGGGCGATTCCATGTTCATTCCAATATGATGAACCCATCGAAGATATGCTCTTCGATGAGCTGGTTCATGCGCTCTCGTCCCATGTATTCGGTGAAGATCTTGTTCCACAACGCCTCCTGTTGGTGATAGAGGAACTGCCGGCCCTGATCACGCCAGACCAGGGTCATGATCAGGTCGACAAGGTCGAAACTGACGAGCTGCTTTCCGTCCTTCTCCTCGGGATCAGGGAAGAAGTCGCCGACGAAATCCAGCCCGACCCACCAGCCAAGCTCCATGTACCCCTGCTCGTGCCCGAGGATCCGGGAAAGCCGCTCCAGATCCTCCTCTGCCCGCCACCAGTGCTCGGCTTCCGGACTGACATGCGGCTCGAAGAGCCTCGAGTCATCCGGATTGTCCTTCGCGAGGTATCGCTGGATGATCCGCCACGACGCTTTGCCGCTGTCAGGCAATGCATCCGCGGACACGTCGCCCCGCAGAAGGGATTGGAATCGCTTCGCAAAGTCCGGTCCCTCCATGTGCCGGCGGAAGAGCGCTGCGTAGAACGGCACCTCATGCAGGTAATGCAGCACCAAGGTCATGAGCCGCAGCGTCACGCCAGGGGTTTCCAAGGATTGCGGGATCACGAAAATGATCCCGAACTCCTTGAGGTGCGAGACGTTGTGCAGCTTCTGCGATTTGAACTTCCCCGACAGCTCCAGCCATTTCGGATCCAGGAGGAGGAACTCGACATCCCGCTCCTCGAAGTCGTCGGGCACCAGGCCGCAGTACGAAACATCGAAGAACTGGTGCATCCATTCCGTGGACTGGGTGAATCGCAATGCCGCCAGGACCGCCGGGGTGCCCTCCTTCTCCAGGAGCTCCGCGGTGCTGCGGTATCCGAAATGCTCGATGAGGTTCTTCGGAGGGTACTTCCCCAAGAGCTCCTGGGCCCTCTCGTATTTGATGAACAGGCCCTTCGGGGGCACGTAGACCTGCGACGCGACGCGCTTGAAATCATTCCATCCGTCCGACATGCGCGAGAGATCAGGCCGCCCCAGAAGGTCGTTGAGGTGCTCGTCGAAGTGCATCATGCGCTGGATCAGCGCGGTATGCAGGACCTTGGCAGGATCGCGGCGGGTGAGCCCCAAGCTGGCGAGCGTCCGCTCGACGATAATGTCGTTCTGCCGAAGGACATCCTCCAGGACGCCCTCCTGGCCGGTCACGATGTTCATGCGCTCCTCCATGCTCAAGAGCACGCGCGGATCCGTTCGGAGGATCCTTCCCAGACGATTGTAGGTGTCATGCAGCATACCTCTCCATTGTACCCCTTCGGAGGAGTCGGCGGTGTGGAGAATGGCCTGTTTTCCGAGATATTGACAAATGCCATTACACGTGCTATACTGTACCCGTGCCATTGGTACTGGACCGCATGAGGTCCAGAGCCCCGTCCGCGGGGCAGGCCAGTGGATCCTTCGTCCCCCGTCCATGGTCCCCGGTGCAGCGACGCCGGGGACTTTCAATTCACCGACAGGACCTTGACTTGACCATTTTTACGCATCCTGATATAATGTACGCACGACGTCGAGGCACGGTGCCCGAGCGGGCTCCCGTGCTCTCCCGTCCAGCCGCTGAGAACCGCCGTGAGGCGATACGACTGCGGCGACCGTACCTACGAAAGGACCACGCGTGAGTCACGCTCGGCGTTCTCCTCGAGAGGATGCCCGCAGCCAGGAGGTGACCATGCGGTGGCGCTTCATGTAGAGCGCCGTCCGTCTTCCAACCACGGGATCCGCATCCTGCCGATCCCCAATGCCCGAAGAGGGCGATCCCCAAGGAGGCCTTCGGCCATGCGCTGTTGGTACACCTAGCGTTCCCGCTCTTTGCATGAGCACGGCATTCTCCACCCTGAGGTCGATCCGGGCGACGACTCCGTAAGCGCGACGCGCTGCCGGACGAGCCGGGCGGATCAGGGATCAGTGGAGCGGGAGGCCCCCGTAAGCAGCCAGCACGAATAACGTCACCTCTCGTGAGGTGACAGAAGCGAACGGGCAGCCGAGGCACACGTCCGGAGACAGACGGTACCCAATCCGTTCCGTCGGTCGGACCAATGGGCCAGAGCCCACCAAGTAGCCTCGAGCCCCCACTAATCTGCAGATGAGCGGAAGCGATCGCCATCACCTAGCAGATCGGGAAACCGATCCGCGCACGTGATGAGATACGCAAGCCGAGACGCAGGGACCTGAGGGGCTCTTTACTTTCTAGCGTAGTGTGCTATACTGCACCTGTCCTCATCCATCCGATCTTTCACGCACGGAGACCGACCCTACCGGCGTTCCGGGCACAGTGCCGGAACCATCGCTGGGATGACGACCCGCCGCGGCCGGCGGTTCTCTCGGACGTACGGCAGGGGCAAATGCCGTACGGGGTTCTCCCAGTCCTGGGTCCGGTACGCCACGCGCAGGGAGCGCGGGGAACGGCCGGGACACCTCCTTTCGAACAGTAGGACGACGAACAGCCGCCGCGCGAAGACCGGGATACGCGCGACGGCTTTTTTTTTACTTCAACGGCCGCTTGGTGACGGCGACGAGGGGGAACTGCCCGGCATCCCCCGCCCGGAGGATCCCCTCCTTGGCACCGTAGTGCATGGCCACGGACGACGCATTCGCCGTCCCCATCTGGATCGCCTTCTCGACCGATCCGGAGCGGATGAATTCGGCGAGGAAGCCGGAATGGAAGGCATCGCCGGCGCCCGTGCGCTCGACCACCTTCGCATTCGGGATGCCTGCCCGGTAGATGAAGCGCCCGTCGGAGACTTTCGCCCCGTTCGATCCCTCGGTCATGACGAAGATGCCGCCGATCAGGTCGTCCATGGTACGGAAGAGCTTTTCCTCCTCGCGGTACGGGATGCCGGTGATGAGCGCGGCCTCCTCGCGGTTCATGCCGACGACGTCGAATGCCTGCCAGATCGGGCCGAGCCGCTCCAGCCCGACAGCGAAGATCTTCGTGTCGGGGTTCGTCGCCATCCGCGCGCCCGTGCGCTGCGCCCAGGCGACCGCGGCCTCGAGCATCTCCAATCGTCCGCCGACGGAATCCACGTAGAGCCACGTGGACTCCAAGAGGTCCCAGGGCACGTCGGACGCTTCGAAATGCTGGCCCTCCCCTTTGTATGACAAAATGGTGCGCTCCCCGTTCGCCGTCACCAGGATCGCCGAGTATGCCGTGATGTCGTCATCATGGATCTGGAAGAATTTCGCGTCGACGCGTTCCTGGCGCATTTCGTCCAGGATCGCCGTGCCGGCCGGATCCTTGCCGACGATGCCGATGGCTGCGGTCCGGTATCCCTGGCGCGCGAACGTGACCGCGGTGTTCGTGCCGCCCCCGCCGGAGGTGAACACGATGCGTCCGACGCCGAGCTTCGAGCCCAACGGCAAACAAATGGACGATCCCGCGGGCGATGCGGAGTCCACGTTGACCCGGAACGCGTCCGATGACAGGAACACGTCCTGGGTCGCCGACCCGATCGTGATGATGTCGTACTTCATCCCTCCTGAGTTGCTCTCAGTATATCACGCGCCGCGGATGGCAGCGGACAATGCGCGCAGCGCCTCTGCGGGATCGGCTGATTGCACGACATGGGACCCTACGGCGAAGATCGAGGCGCCCGCGAGGAAACAACCTGGGGCTGTCTGCGGGGTGATCCCTCCGTCGACCATGATGGGCATGTCGGCATGCGATGCCTTCCATGCCTTCATGCGTTCGAGCACGTCATCACGGAACGGGCGTCCTTGTGCGCCTGGGACCACGGTCATGAATACGGCGCCCTTCATGCATTCGGCGAATCCGGATGTCGAGAGCCATTCGAGCGGCGAGTCGGGATTGATGGCGCCCCACCACTCGCGCCGCTTCTTCCCGCAGTCAGCCGCGATGAACGAGGGATCGCCATGGGATTCCACGTGGGCGATGACGCGGGAGATGTTCGGTACGTTTTCCCAGCCGACCAGATGCTCGTCAGGACGGTCAACCATCAGATGCACGTCCAACGCCATCCCGACGTCGCGGCCGCGCAGTTCACGGTACCCCGTGAGGGTCTTGCCCGGGACCAGCGAGCCATCGATGACATCCAAATGCACGCGCGACGAGCCGGCGGCTTTGAATGCACCGAGAAGACGATCGAGCTCGGCAGGATCGTCGGTGAGGATCGCGGGAACGATCTCAAAATTTCGCGATGCGTCGGACATGGCGGGGTTCTTCGGAGAACGGAGTGTCCAGCCAGAGCTTGATGGCGTGCTTCGCATCGTCCTCGGATATGAACGAAGCGCCGAGCGAGAGGACGTTCGATGCGTCATGCTCGCGGATCATGGTGATCATCTCGTCCGGACCTCCGTAGAACACGGCGGCGCGCACGCCGGGCTTGCGATTGGCGACCATGGCCTCACCCTGCCCGTTCCCGCCCAGAACGATGCCGCGGTGATTGACAGGGTCCTGCGCGACTTTGGTCGCTGCGATGCTGATGAAGTCGGGGTAGTCGTCCTCGGAGTTGTAGCTGGTCGCACCGCAGTCCACGTATTCCAAATTCCACTCGGTGAGCCAGGATTTGATCTTCTCCTTGAGCGTAAATCCCCGATGGTCGGTGGCGAGATATATCATGACGTGAGGCGGTTCATGTACTGCACCGCAGAAAGCGCAGCTGCCGAGCCCTGGCCCGCGGCGATGATGATCTGCTTGTGCGGGACGTTCGTGACGTCGCCGGCAGCGAACAGCCCCGACATCGAGGTCGCGGCGCCCAGATCGACGATGATCTCGCCGAACTCGTTCTTTGTCACCTCGTTCGGGACGATCTGCGAGTTCGGGATCTGACCGATGTGCACGAACATCCCTTGTGCTTCGATGGCACGCTTGGCACCGTCCTTGGCCTCGTATTTCAATCCCGTCGCAACCTTCCCGTTGCCCACGATCTCCGTGGTCATCGCCTCATAGACGACCTCCACGTTGGCTTTCTTCTTCAGGTTGTCGATCAACAGCTGCTCCCCCTTGAACTGCGGGTTCTTGTTGATGACGAAAACCTTCGGCGACAGATCCGAGAGCATGAGCGCGGATTCCAATGCGGCATTTCCGCCGCCGATGACCGCAGTCACCTTCCCTTTGAACACGGGACCGTCGCAGACCGTGCAATAGGACACGCCCTTCAGGCGATATTCCTTCTCGCCCGGGATGTTCAGGGTGCGGGGATGCACGCCGGACGCGACGAGGACCGCCCTGCCTTTGTGCTCCTTCCCGTCATCCGTGGTCACGACGAAATGCCCCTCTCCTTTCTTTTCGATCTTCTCAACCATGCATCCCTCGAGGATGTCGGGATCGTATGACCGCAGATGCGCCTGGAACTGCTGCGACAGCGTGACGCCATCAGTATGGATGATGCCCGGCCAGTTGCTGATCTCCCCGGATGTGGCCACCTCGCCGCCGAGATCCTTGGCGATGACCAGAACCTTCAATCCACGGCGCGATGCGTAAATGGTTGCGGAGGTTGCCGCGGCGGCGCCGCCGACAATGATGAAGTCATGCATATTCCTATCATAAAGCATGCCGCATGGATGACAAATCGCGTTCAGAGGATAAAAAAGAGGCGGGGACTCATGGGTCCCCGCCACCGGCAACGAACTCACCTCCAGAACGGACGGTACGAGAGTCCGATGCCGAATTTCGACTCCAGGCCGCTCCGGCGCACGGCGCCCGGATACGGATGCTCGTCGTAGTACATCAGACCGATCGACGCAGCCAGCCGCGCGCTGACCGATCCCGTGCCCAGCCGGTGTTCGTAGGCATAGGACGCGCGATAGACTTCTGCCCGGTTCGCGTACGTGCTGAACGTCTCCCGGAAGTACGTCACCGAGATCTCGCTCAGCTCCTGTCGGATTCCCAGCTCGGGGTGACGCTTCCTGGACCACCGGAGCCCGGCACCTCCGTACGCGTAGTGGACGCGCTTGGTCCAGATCGTCTGATCCGAGAAGTTGCGGCTGATGCCACCCATCACGAAGACGTTGTGGGTGACGAACACCTGCGCGCCGAGATTGCCGCTCAGCTGGTAGCCGCCGGGCGTCGTATCCTTGTGCAGCCTGGTCCATCCGCCGTTGGCCTGCAAACGGGAGAACGTCGGCCCGAGCGAGAGGGCCAGACCGACGTTGGGATCCCTTCCGAACCCCGGACCGCTCACGATGCCGCCCGCCATGGTGGCCTCCACGAAGCTGGTCACGTCGTCGGCGCGAACGGGTCCGGCGGATGCCGCCAGAATCGCCAGTCCGAACATCAACGAACGGAGCCTCATGTGCACCTCTGAAAGATAACATACCACATTTTACAGGATTAAGCAATATTCGGGAGAAAACGCGCGTGGTACAATGGATATTGATATGCGGCTCCCCCGCCTCACCACCCGTCAGGCAGTGATCCTCCTGATCGCCATCAGCCTTCTGACGCATTTCGCGTGGTTCGGCACGCCGCCCAGCGCGGTGTTCGACGAGGTGCACTTCGGGAAATTCCTCTCGGCGTACTTCACCGGCGACTACTACTTCGACATCCATCCCCCGCTGGGCAAGCTCGTCTTCGCCGGATGGGGACGGCTGTGGGGCTTTGAACCAGGATTCTCGTTCGCCAACATCGGCGACGCGTATCCGGACAGGCTCTATCTCGCGTTGCGTTTCCTCCCGACGCTGGCCGGCTCACTGTTGCCCTTGGTCATCTTCGGCCTCGCGTTGCAACTGGGCATGCGCCGCACGCCCGCGCTCGCCGCGGGCATCCTGGTAGCGTTGGACAATGCATTGATCGTGCAGTCCCGGTTCATCCTGTTGGATTCGTTCCTCCTCCTGTTCGGCTTCGGCGCGCTCTGGGCGTACCTGCGGTGGCGCGGCGGAGGTACGACATGGCTGTTGCCGGCCGCGGGCATCCTGGGAGCGCTCGCGGCGAGCATCAAGTGGACCGGCCTCACGTTCCTCGCCCTCATCGTCATCCTCGAGCTCATCCATCTCTGGAAGGATCGGAACGGGACGGCCTTTAGGCGCCTGCACGTCGTGTTCGCCTCGTTCGTCGTCATCCCGATCCTCGTCTACGCCCTTCCCTTCGCCCTGCATTTCGCGTTGCTGCCCGACAGCGGCCCGGGCGATGCGTTCATGACCCGCGGGTTCCAAGCGACGTTGGAGGGGAACGCGAACGCGGATGATCCCGCCCTTGAGCGTCCTGGGTTCATCGGGAAGTTCATCGAATTGAACGTGGAGATGTACCGCTCGAACGCACGCCTCACGGCGACGCATCCGTACAGCTCGCCGTGGTACACGTGGCCGGTGATGGCCCGCCCCATCTACTATTGGGCCGGGCCGAATATGGAGCGCATTTACCTGTTGGGCAATCCCGCGGTCTGGTGGGCGTCCACATTCGCCCTCATCGCCGCGCTGGGCACGGTCTTCGCGTGCGGCATTCGCCGGATGGATCCGGTGCTGCGGCTCCTGTTGGCCGGATGGGGACTCAATCTACTGCCGTTTGTAGGCATCGGCCGCGTCATGTTCCTCTACCATTACTTCATCGCCCTGATCTTCGCGATCCTGCTTTTGGCCGCGCTCGCTGACCGCTTGCCGCGTCCCCGAAGGCCATTGGCAGCGCTCATGGTGATATCGCTCGTGGTGTTCGTGTTCTTCGCTCCCCTGACGTACGGCCTTCCGCTGTCCGGCTCGCAATACAATGCGCGAGCCTGGTTCTCCAGCTGGAAATAGACACGAAGCAATTTCTGTGATATATATGGCCTCAAGGAGGTGCGCGTGGTGCTCCCGCGAACACCAGTCGGTCTGACTCCGGAGGAAGAGCGGCTCTGGCTGAAGCTGTACCAGGAATGGGATCCCGAGCGATGCGTCGTCATCTCGTCGATCCATACCGGACCCCTCTCGGAGACCGCGGAGGCCGCGATCCGGCAGCTCGCAGATGAGCGGGGTATGGTTGTCGGTTTCCCCGAGCTCCCCGATCCTCGCGATCCTGACGTGCTCCCCCCGATCCACACGGTCTACGCCGTGCGCACCACCCCGCAATGAGCGGGGTGCCTCTTTCTGTATAGGAAAAAGGCCCGTCAATCCTTGTGGGGATCGACAGGCCTTGGCTCAGCGGTCGGAGTCAGACCGCGGCATGCACGCAGGCCGCGCAGGCCAGGATCAGGATGGCAAGTACGGCGCCCAGAAGACCCAGGAAGAGGGCACGCCGCCAGTTCACGGTGGACATGGGAACCTTCCTTTTCAAGCTCCCGAGAGATCGGGAAACATATGTATGGCACAAAAGCTCCATCAAGTCCAGGGGCGGCGCAGACCATGTGGCCTAGAGCGGCACCGCACGAGCCTTCAGATAGAGCTCTTCGGCTTTCGCCCAATCGAAGTTCTTCCAGAACGCCTCGAGGTACGCCTTGCGGTCCGATCCGAAGTCGATGAAGTAGGCGTGCTCATAGACGTCGATGACGATGATGGGGAGGCACCCCCAGACACCGCCCTGGTTGTGCGCGTCGCCGTTATAGTGGAGGAGGGCATGGGCTTTGGTATCCCAGGCAAGCACGGACCATCCGCGCGCCGCCATCGCGCATGCGGAGAAATATGTGATCCCCTCCTCGACGCTCCCCCACTTCTCCGCCAGCGCTTTCGAGAGCCCCGGCGCCTTCTCATACGCACCATCCCCGCCGAGCGCGTCGAAATACCACTCATGCAGGTACACGCCGTTCGTCGCGAACGTCTCAGCATCCTTCAGGGCGCGCAGCTCCGAGTACGTCGCATTTCCCTCGTACGCGCCGGACGTCCGGAGTGCTATGAGACGCTCGACAATCTCATCGAGCTTCTTCACGTAGCCCGCGTAGAGCTTGTCGTGGTGGATGGCCAGCGCCTTGGCGCTGATGCCGTCCAATTCCTTGTACGGCAGTGTTTTGGGTTCCGTCATGGCTATGTCTGGTCAGCAGGCAGGAGCTCCTCGAGCTTGTGCTTGTCGAACCCGATGATGATTGTGCCGCCGACATCGATCACGGGAACGCCGAACTGCCCGGACTTGTCGAACATCTCCTGCGCCTTCGTCTGGTCGAGGGAGACGTCGATATCGGTGAACGGAATGTTCCGTGACTGCAAATAATCCTTCGCCATCCTGCAATATCCGCAGGTCGGCGTGCTGTAGATGGTGATGTTCGGCATCGGTGAAAATAAATGGTACCCGCACAGCATATCACGTTTGCGAAAACGCTCAAAACTTGCTATCATGGATGGATTCGTTGCCAAATAGGGAGGCAGAATGCGCACATCGGTCATGACTGGCCTGGTCGTGCTCGCCCTGGTGCCGGCTCGTGGCATCGCCGATCCCGACCTGCCGATGACCGCTGCACGCATCATCGAACGGGTCGCGAAGCGAAGCGCCGCCAACACCATCGCCCGCGAAGGGTTGGCGTGGACGAAGACGGAGATCACCTACGACACCGGGCGCACGCCGGAGCGTAGGAAGTCGAAAAAGGCGTGGGACATCTGGATCACGGATGGCGTGACCTGGCAGCAGAAGGTCGCCGAGAACGATCGCGTCATCGAGAACCAGGTCACGGAGCGGCAGATCCCCGACTTCACCGCCTCGCTTGCCACCTTGTATCGATACGAGCTGGCATACCCCCCGCTCCAGAAGGACCCGGTCAGCGGTGCGATGTGCTGGGCCGTCCGGTTCAGTCCGTCGCCTGGGGCGCAGCCCTCCGGCATCAAGGAGGAGGTCGCCGGACTCCTGACCGGCACGATGTACATCGACGAGCATGGGTACTGGATCCGGTATGCCGAAGGGAAGCTGAGCAAGCAACACTCCGTGGCGCTCGTGCTCGGTCGAGCACATGAGCTAAGCTTCACCCTGCAGCAGATCGAGGAACTGGGCGCGGTGATGCCCAACCGCATCACCCTGCGGTATCGCTACTCGGCACTGCACCGCATACTCACGTTCCGCGGACAGGTCAAAGAGCGTAAGACGATCATCTTCTCCGATTTCCGGCTGCTCTAGCCTTTCCCCGAAATGCAAACGCCGTCCCCTTGAGAGGGACGGCGTCTTCTTTTCCGATACTACGAGGACTTCTCCTTCTTGGGACGAGGTTCGGAGAATACGTACAGATAGAGGATCTCCAGGATGCCCAGCGTGTTCAAGATCAGGAAGGCGATGAACCAGGGCTTTGAGCCCTTCTTCGCAGCCTTCCACATCCCCATCCCCTTCCACGCAAGCGTCCAGATGACGACGGCGATGAACCACATCTGCCGGTCGAACGGGATCGCGAACACATCGTTGAACATCGTGTGAAAATGGTAATACCCTCCTACCCGCCAATTATCCCTCCAGGAGTCCTTCAGCGTCAAGCTCGGCGAGCACGTCGTCCGGGATGGGTACGGCACCCCGCACCGGGCTGGTTCCGGGGTACCGCCACGCGGTGATGATGACCTTGCGACCGGTCATCCCGACAGGCAGCGGGGTCGCGTGCTGATCGGCGCGCCACATCACCCAGATCTCCCACGGCTTCGCTTTGGTTCCCGCCTTCTGCATCCCGGCGAGCGTGCCGGGCGCGACGCCTTCCTCGACGCGCGCAGGCGCGTTCACCACCCGAAGCACGCGCGACGGCGACAAGCCGTAGTACAGCATCTTCCGCCCGACGTGCTGCGTCCAGCGGTATCGATGGGTATCCCGTGGCGGTTTCCAGTTCTGCACGCTTCCGTTTTACTGCCCCTGTTCGATCGCGTCCAGTTCGTTTCCGATGTCGATGAGGGCCTGGTCCATCTCGTCCTGGGCGGCGTCCAACTCAGGATCGAGCTCGTCGCCGACCAGCTCTTGGGCGGCCTGATCCGCCTGCCACTGGTCCCACCACGTGGCAATCGTCGGCCACTGCCAGTACACGGCCGCGGCGAGCGCGAGAAGAATGATCATGATGCGTTTCATGCGGTTGATGTCAGAAATACCTCACCATTCTATGCCTTTCTTCCCGGTTTGTCCCTGCTGGTACGGATGCTTCACCTCCACGACCTCGGAGACGATGTCGGCACGGTCGATGAGCTCCTGCGGTGCGTCGCGGCCGGTCAGGATGAGGTCCATCCCCTCGGGAAGCTCGTCCAGGATCAGGAGCACCTCGGCGAGCTCCAAGAGCCCCAGCTGGACTGCGTTGTGCACCTCATCCAGGATGAGGATGTCCCAGCGGCCGGAGCGCATCTCGTCGCGCGCGTACGCGAGCCCCGACAACGCCGCCTCGCGGTGCTTCTCGCGCGGCAGGGTGTCGCCCAAAATGCCTACGAATCCCAGGCCGACCTTCTCGATCCGCAGCCACGGACGCAGGAGCATCTGCGCGTCGTCCTCGCCGGACCGCCAGGGGCCCTTGATGAACTGCACCATCAAGACGCGCCTGCCATCCCCGATGGCGCGGACCGCTTGGCCCAGCGCGGAGGTCGTCTTCCCCTTCCCCTTGCCGGTCACCACCATGATCATATGCCCCGAATATAGCACAAGACCCCGGGAAGGGGTCTTGTGCTCTGCTGCGGGTCCTTAGAAGTTCCCGCCGCCACCGAAGCCACCGGTGCGAGGACGCTCCTCGCGAGGGCGGGCTTCGTTGACCACGATCACGCGGCCTCCGAAGTCCTTACCGTTGAACATATCAACGGCGGCTGTGGCCTCCTCTTGGGTGGCCATGGTGACGAAGCCGAACCCGCGGGAACGACCGGTCATCTTGTCCATCAGAACGACGGCTTCGACAACCTGGCCGGCCTGCGAGAAGGCCTGCTGCAGTTCTTCGTTGGTAGTGCTGAAGGACAGATTACCAACGTACAACTTGTTCGCCATTTCTTTCACGTTCGGACCGACCCTGACCGCCCGACGGGCGACCAGCATCAGTACGGACGTTTGTGAATGCGTAAGGGCGACCTCTCGTCAGACCCCTACGCGTCTTGCGACCGACAGGGCGATACCGAGATCCAAACGCTTGGGGGCATTGTATCACGGCCATCCGCAAATAGCAAGGGGGTACGAAAAGGCCCGCCGTTCCTCAGGGGAAGCGGCGGGCCGGACGGCTCAGGCTGCGGAAGATCCGTAGTAGGTGACGTGGGACAGCTCCCGGGGCAGGACGCCCGCATGGCGCAGCGCGGCGGTGATGATGGCGGTCGCCCGACGCTCCTGACGGAGCACGATGTCCGGATGCACCTCCGTGCGCAGGCTGTTGATGTCCAGCAACGTGGTCTCCGGAAGATGCGTCCGCTCGACCGCGGCGCAGACAATCTCGTCGATCCGCTCCAGGGTGCGGATCGCATCGGCGGTGTTGCCGACCATCGCGAACCGCTGGAACTCCCGGACGCCCTGGGACACCAGGTCCTGCCAGGGCACCCCGTCGTGATCCATATACTACCCTCCTGAGACATATATTAACATCACAATACAAGATTGTCAATTTGTGCACAGCATCAGCCCCGAAATGCGGTACAATGGGAGGGTATGCCCCGGACCACTATCCGTTCCATCCGCGCGCGGGAGATCCTGGACTCGCGCGGCAACCCAACCCTCGAGGTGACCGTCACCTGTGAGCGGGGTTCGGGCACCTTCGGCGTGCCCTCGGGCGCGTCCACGGGAGCCCATGAGGCGTTCGAGCTTCGCGATGGCGACCGTTCCCGCTTCGGCGGCAACGGGGTCTTGCAGGCTGCGACCCATGTGAACGTGGACATCGCGGGAGCATTAGTGGGGACCGATGCTGCCGACCAGCGCGCCATGGATTCGCTCTTGCTCGACCTGGACGGCACGCCGAACAAATCCCGTCTGGGCGGCAATGCGGTCACCGGCGTTTCGGTGGCGGCAGCCAAGGCTGCGGCCGCGGCGACCGAAGTGACGCTCGTGGAATACCTGAAGACGCTCGCCGAGGGCGTCACCCCATCCCGGCGCGTCCCCTACCTGGGCATGAACCTCATCAATGGCGGCAAGCACGCGGCGACCCGCGTGGCGTTCCAGGAATACAAGGTCGTGCCGGAGACCGAGGACATCGCGGAAGCGGTGAACATCGGCACGACCATCATGCACGCCCTGAAGAAACGCATCGCCAAGGACTACGGCGCGGTGAACGCGAACGTCGGCGATGAGGGCGGCTTCGCCCCGGACCTGGACTCGGTACGCAAGCCCCTCGAGCTGTTCATGGAGACGGCAGCGGACCTGAACCTCGACGGGCGCATCAAGGTCGCCCTGGATGTCGCCGCCTCGTCCTTCTACGACCCGAAGGCTGACCGGTACGCGTTCGACGGCGCGGACCGCACCGCGGCCGAATTGGAGGCGACGTTGCGCGGCATCATCAAGGATTTCCCCGTGCTGTACATCGAGGACCCGTTCAACGAGGACAAGTTCGCGGACTTCGCGCGCCTGAACGCCGACGCGGGCGTCGTCATCGTCGGCGACGACCTGACCGTGACGAACACGGCGTTCCTTCAGAGGGCCATCGACGTGAATGCGATTTCCGGCATCATCATCAAGGTGAACCAGGTCGGCACGCTCACGGAGACGTTCGATACGATGCGGCTTGCCCGAAAGCACAACATCCACTGCATCGTCTCCCACCGCTCCGGAGAGACGAACGACGCCTTCATCGCTGACCTGGCGGTCGCGATGGGCGTATGGAGCGTCAAAGCAGGCGGTCCCCAGCGCGGCGAACGAGTGGCGAAATACAACCGGTTCCTCGAGCTGCTTTCATGAGGAATAGGCAACGATTTGTGTGGATCGTTTTGATGGCATGGCCACTGATCGCCACTGTCGCCGCGTTTGTGTTCGATATATCGTTCCTCGCGTCGATCCCGATTTTCTTCGGACCCCTTCTGGCCCTGCTCGCATTCCTCGCTCGTCGCGCCTTCGTGCGATCCGTTCTCTTCGCGATTGTCATCGCAATCAGTGTAACGACGATCATCGACACGATCGCCCATGCATCGGGGGCATGGATCGCAAAGTCTGCATTTCCTTATCGGATACTCGGGCTCGCCCCGTGGGAAGATGTCATCCTCGGCGTATTCCTGGTGACATCGATCCTCCTGTATTACGAGTGGCACGTGCAGCACCATCGTTCGTTCCCGCTGGTCGCAGCGCGTTGGCGCAGGTTCATCGTCTTCATTGGACTCCTGATTGCCGCAGTCGTCTTCGCGTGGCTCTGGGATCCAGAATCTCTCATCTTCTCCGACGCGTTCCTCAAGCTCGGCCTCTTCTCGATCCTCCTCCCGTGCGTCCTCGAGCTTTCCCGCCATCATGCGCTCACCGGCAAGTTCGCACGAACGGCCTTGTATTGGACGTACGTCCTTTTCCTTTATGAACTGGCTGGCGTGTACAACTTTTGGTGGCACTTCCCTTCCGACGACTACGTCGGATGGATTCAGATCATGAATATCGGGTTCCCTCTCGAGGAATTCGTGTTCTGGATCGCCGGCGCAAGCCTGGCTATGCTGGCATACTACGAGTTCTTCCTCGATGACGGCCGGTAAGGGGACTTGTCTTATAGTATACACAGTGGTATAATATATCCACGGAGGTTTCGTGGCTTTCCTGACGCACGGATCGAAGCCATTCGCATTGAATCTGGGCTGCTGCTGGGGGCTCTACCGCCTGCCCTGCGGCACCGAACAACGTGAGCACCGCGTGATCCTCCGGATGGTCCGCGACCGTCCGCGACACGAGCTCATCCCCTGCCCGTACAACCCGCGGCATCGTCCCAGCCGTTTCTGGCAGCTCCAGTTTCTGAGGGAGGTCTGACGTCAGGCCTCCCTCTTTTCGTGGTAGAATGTCCGGGTATGCCATCACGCACGCAGATCGTCTGCACGATCGGCCCCGCAACGCAGGACCAGGCCGTGTTGGAGAAGCTCGTCGCCGCCGGCATGGA
This sequence comes from Minisyncoccota bacterium, assembly GCA_035583445.1. Classification (GTDB taxonomy): domain Bacteria; phylum Patescibacteriota; class Minisyncoccia; order 2-02-FULL-40-12; family GWA2-44-9; genus JAGOPO01. The sequence continues at coordinate 1,914 of DATEYD010000119.1, read as the reverse complement.
TGTCGCGCGGCTGAATTTCAGCCACGGCACGTACGAGAACCACGCGCTCCTCATCCAGAACATCCGCGCGGTCGCGACCCGCGCCGGCAAAACGATCCCCATCATCCAGGACCTCTCCGGTCCCCGGGTGCAGACCGGCGGCACCCACCACATGGATCCCCGCGCCGTGCAGGTGATCACCGAGAAGGATCTTCGTGACCTCGCGTTCGGCATCTCGCAGCGCATCGAGTACGTCTGCCAGTCGTTCGTCGGGTCCGCGGCTGACATGCATCGCCTACGCGAAGAGATCCGCACGCGCAAAGGAACCGCCAAGGCGATGGCGAAGGTGGAGCGCAAGGAAGCGTTGGACAACATCCGCGAGATCGTCGCCGCATCGGACGCGATCATGCTCGGCCGCGGCGACCTCGGCCAGAACATCCCCATCGAACAGGTCCCCTTCGCCGAGGCGCTCGTCGTGCACGAATGCAAGGAGGCGAAGAAGCCCGTCATCGTCGCGACGCAGATGCTCGAGAGTATGGTAGAGAACCCGGAACCGACGCGCGCGGAGGTGACGGACATCGCCTACGCCATCATCCTAGGCGCCGATGCGGTCATGCTGTCCGAAGAAACCGCAACCGGCAAACATCCGGTCGAGGCGGTCACGGTCATGGAACGAGTTTCCACCGAGGCCGAGAAATACGAGCGGGACGTGAATCCTCTCTAGCGACACACGAAAAGGAAGGCCCGCTACGGCGGGCCTTCGGCTATCTCATGCACGTTCTTGATCCGGATGATCAAGTCGGAAACGTCGGTCGCATACCGCCAGGACCAGGTGCTCGCGATGAGTTGGCAGAGCCCCCGCAGGACGGTGCGCTTCCCAACCCATCGGATCGAGAGCGCGTCGGCGCGTTGTTCGCAGTCGAGCGCCTCGGCGAACGACCGGTACTTCGGCCCGCAGGTGAGCTGCCAATGCGCGACCTCGTGCGCCAGCATCGCACGGATCCCGTCGGTCTCGAGATCGTCCACGAGGATCGGGCTGACGCCGATGATGAGCGTGTCCTGCCGACGCCAGGACCACGCGTTCACGATGCCCTGCTCCCGCCACGGCTCGAAGACGAACACGACCGCGGCGTACCGGAGTCCGGCGTGCCGAATGATCTCGTTCGCGGTTTCCGTGAGCCCCTGATCCGCGACGACGGTGAACGCCGCCAGGAAGAGCGGGAGCACGGTCATGGCGCCCGCCGCTGCAGGATCCTCTGACGGCGATCCAGCCGGTCGCGCACCCGCGCGAGGGATTGGGCCATCAGCCGGATGAACAGGCGATGGTACTCTTCCAGCGCCGCGCGCATCGCTGCCGCTCCCGCGAGACCCGCCGCAGCGCCGTCGATCTCGGCCTCGCAGTCGTTCTCGGCGTCCACGTCGGCCAGATCGCGGCACGATTGCCCGAGCATCTCATGCGCGACCTCGTGCGCTGCCAGCCCGCGGATCGCCAGATCCGAGTAGAACGCGTCCGCCTCTTCGTTGTAGAAGACGATGAAGACGTGGGCGCGCGGCTGATCGGACATGAAGATCGCGTAGTTCGCCCCTGCCGGCTGCACGCAACGGACGACCACCGCGGTCGGAAGGCCGGCCGTGTGCAGCATCTCCTTGACGGCACGGTCGATGCGATGCGTGATGTCGTTCGCCTGCACCACGCACGGCTCGCCCCAGATGAGGTGCGTCTCGGGACGCACCAGCGGCTCGGGTACCGCCTGCTCGAGCACTGCGAACAACACCAGAATCAACATACTGCCTCCCCATTCAAAGAAGGTGCGAATATGTCATAAATACCGATTCTAGGCAATACGCGGGCGTTGTGCTATCCTCTTCCGGTTCCGTATTTCCCGAACGAGGTGATTATGGGCGCGATTGACGCCGTGCTCGGCGCATTCCGCG
>DATEYD010000118.1:0-1028 GCA_035583445.1 Minisyncoccota bacterium | reverse complement strand
GGTCACCTCCAGGGCTCCTTGGTAGTACGAGCTTGTGTGGTCTCCAAAGTACCGGCACACCTGCACGTCAAGTCGCTCGCTGCGGAACCAAGCCGTCTTGTTTAGGCCCTCTGTCTCGCCGTACCACCGGATATCCCGTTTGCGCAGCACGGTCGCGGTCCAGTGCTGCCAAGCCGCACGGTAGCACTCGGCCTTCGTGTCGTATCCGACCGACGAGTGCTCGCCATCGACGGTGAACGTAGACCACCACCACCCGTGCAGACGGTCACGCCGGGAAGACCAGTGGATCGCGCTCAACGACACGTAGTCGATGCCGTACCCCGGCGGCAACGTCGTCTCGATGAAGCTGCTCATCGCGGCACCATCCCTTCCGTGGCGAGCACGAGCGCGGCAAAGCGCGCCATCGCTTCGTCTACGTCGCACGACGCCGCAAGAGTCAGAGTGTCCCATCCGAGAGCCTCATCCTTGTACTCGACGCCCACGATGTACAGGCCGCTCAGGGGCCGCCACAAAATACTTGGGTCGTGCAGGATACTAGGGTCGTTTGCGGACGCGATGAGTCGACCATCTTCCGTCCGCATCCAATGTAGGCGATGACCGCGTAGCACCGTCGCGGTCCAGTGGCGCCAGGCGGTTCGGTACATCTCATCGCAAATCTCATCGAATACTCTGTACCAGTAGCACTCAACCCCGAACACACACGTGACGTATGGGTCGCACTCCTCACCGTAATCATTCATCGTGTGAGTGAAGATGGCGTACCCCGGAGGGAGGGTCGTTTCGACGAATGACCGCGTGTTGCTCACTCGAACTCCCCGATCTGCCACTGGAGGATTTTGACGGCGAACATGGCGGCGGACTCGTCCAGGTCCGTCGTGACGAACTGCGTGGTCATGAACCCCGGATGCCCGAACTGCGACGTGTCCCTCACCACGTAGGTTTCGTAGCCATCGTAGTAGCCATCTTCGTCGTACCTATCCACCCACAAGCTACTCCACACGTAGCGCCCACATGTGACATGGGGCTTC
>DATEYD010000117.1:0-1341 GCA_035583445.1 Minisyncoccota bacterium | reverse complement strand
CCTCCCAAACGGACGGCCGACAAAGCTTCCTGTCGCTAACGGAGCGAGGACAGGAGGCTTTTGCCATGCTCAATGCACGTTCGCGCAGCGAAGTTGAGGCGATGTTGAGTGACTTCTGTGCGGCGGATCAAAATCGCCTGGCCAAGGCGATGCAAACCATTGAGGAACTGCTTTGTGCCCAGCCCGAGCACAAAGTCCCTTACCTTCTCCGACCCCACCAGGCCGGCGATATGGGCTGGGTCGCTCACCGCCATGGCGTGCTCTATGCCGAAGAATACGGCTGGGACGAGCAGTTCGAAGCCTTGGTGGCGAGCATCGTAGCGAAGTTCGTCCAGCACTATAAGCCGAAACTAGAGCGCTGCTGGATGGCCGAGATGGAGGGGGAGATCGTCGGCTCGGTATTTCTCGTTAAAAAATCAAGAACGGTAGCCCAACTGCGCCTGCTGCTGGTCGAGCCAAAGGCGCGCGGGTTGGGTATTGGCACCCGCTTGGTGAGCGAATGCATTCGCTTCGCTCGACAAGTGGGCTACCGGAAAATCGTGCTGTGGACCAACAGCGTGCTGGATGCTGCCCGACACATCTACGAAGAAGCCGGCTTTCGCCTGGTTCATGAGGAGCCGCACCACAGCTTCGGTCATGATCTGATCGGACAGACATGGGAGTTGAAGTTGTAATCATCTTCAAGGTGAAACCCGTGTGCGGGGCAAGTACCGAAGTCCATCCACTGGGTGTTCGCTGCCGCTTGCGGTCGGTAACAGGAGCGCGCTTTTGACTCATTCATTGAAACCACGACGCTCAATGGTAAGGTTCCTGCCTATTGCTGCGGCAGCCGCGACCGGTATCCTGGTCGGTTCGGCCATGGTTGCCACCCGGTTTGTCATCCATCAAACTGCTCCGGCTTCGCTGGCGCTCTTGCGCTACGTCATTGGATTCTGCTGCCTGTTGCCACCTGCGTTGCTCTCCGCGCGCGTGCAGTTTGAACGGCGCGACCTGTTGCCGATCGGCCTGCTCGGGATCACTCAGTTCGGAATTCTGATTGCGCTTTTGAATTACGCGCTGCAATTTATCCCATCGGCCCGCGCTGCACTGATCTTCGCCACCATGCCTTTGCTGACGATGATGCTCGCGACAGCTCTCGGACACGAGCGACTTACCTTAGCGAAGACCCTAGGCGTTCTGTTGACCATTGCGGGGGTGGGCTTCGCGCTTGGGGAAAAGGCGGTTCAGCGGGGTGGGGTGGCCCATGAGTGGGTCGGCGAGCTGGCCGTGTTCACAAGCGCCTTGAGCGGCGCGATTTGCAGCGTCTTGTACCGCCCCTACCTACGGAAATATCCGACGTTG
>DATEYD010000116.1:0-15024 GCA_035583445.1 Minisyncoccota bacterium | reverse complement strand
ATGTTCACCAGCGAATAGAGCGGCAACAGGATGGACGACACGAGCACCGCGACGCCAATGCCCAGAATCACGACGATCACCGGCTCCACCAGCGAGGCGATGCTGTCGATGCGGTTCTCGGATTCGGTCCGATAGAACTTGCTTACATGGCCGAGCATGGTGTCCAGCTTCCCGGTGCGTTCGCCGATGGCGATCATGGATGACATCAAGGACGGCATGGCGCCCGGATACTGGCGGAAGACGTCGGAGATGGCGCCGCCGCCGCGGACTTGTTCCTCCGCATGCAAGAGGATGTCCCGATAGATCGCGTTGTCCACCACATCGGCGGTCACTCGCAGCGCATCGAGGATGGCGATGTCGGACTTCACCAGTGTCGCGAGGTTCTCGGCAAGGCGTGCCAGGTAGAGCGATTTCAGGATGGTGCCGAAGATGGGCACCTTGATCTTGATCGCGTCCCACTGCGCGCCTCCTTCTTCGCTTTTGAGCCATTGGCGGAATCCGAAGACGACGAAGACGATGAATCCCAGCACGAGGAAGATATAGTCGTTGATGAAGTTCGTCGTGGCGATGAGCAGGCGCGTCGTGATCGGAAGCTCGGCTGCGCCCGATTCCTCGAAGATGACCAGGAGCTGCGGGAGCACATAGACCGCCATGATCAGGGCGACCGCGACCATCGCGACGACGATGAACGCGGGATACGCCAACGCATTGCGCACCTTCGAGAGGATTGCTTGGTTGCGTTCGAGATAGTCCGCAAGGTACAGGAGCGTCTGTTGGAGACGGCCCGAAACCTCCCCGGATCGGATGAGTTTCACATAGAATTGGGAGAACAACTTCGGATGCGCCGCGAACGCACCTGAAAGGGAGGTGCCGCCCTCCAGGCGCTCCGACACATCGCTGATGATTCGGGCGAAGTTCGGGTTGTCGGTCTGTTGGGCCATCGTCCGCATCCCTTCGGCCAACGGCACATCCGCCTCGATGAGCGTCGACAGCTGACGCGTGAACACGACCACATCCTTCGTCTTCGGCCGATTCAGGAGTTGGTTGATGTCGCCGCCTTCAAACAGTCCTCGCTTCACCTCTTCGAGGGAGAGGACGGTGAAGCCGCGCTCATGCAGCGCCGCGACTGCCGCATCCTGGTCCGGGGCATCAACGATGCCCCGGAGTGCTTTCCCTTCGCTGTCTTGTACGTGATATCGGAATTCCATGTATTACGCCTTCGCGGCCGGTGTTGCGTCAGGATCCTCTGCTTGCGCGACCTCCATGAGCTCGCCGATCGAACAGATGCCGTCCAGCACCTTCAGGATACCGTCCTGGAACATGGTCATCATCCCCTGTCGCTGCGCTTCGTCCCGCATCGCCGCCTCAGAAAGCGCCCCGAGGATGATCCTCTCCAGTTCGTCGGTCATCTGCAGCATCTCGAAGATGGCGATCCGTCCCTTGTATGCCTTGCCGCCGCACTCCTTGCAGGGATTTTCCGTGTTCGGCTTGAAGATCCGGAACGGTCCGGATGGGTCATAGGATCCCCGGTATTGCGGTGCGATTTCGCGGAGCGCGTCGGCGATGATCTTCGTCTCCGCAGCGTTCGCCTGGACTTCCACTTTGCAGGTCGGGCAGAGGCGGCGCAGGAGCCGTTGGGCAACGGCAAGGTTCAGCACTGGCGGCAAGAGGTATTTCTCGACCGCCATATCCAACAGACGCGGTATCACGCCCAATGCGTCGTTCGTGTGCAGCGTTGAGAGTACGATGTGGCCGGTCAGCGCGGCCTGCACGGCCAGGGAGGCGGTCTCGCGGTCGCGGATCTCACCAACCATGATGATGTCGGGGTCCTGCCGGAGGATCGATCGGAGCCCGTTCGCGAACGTATACCCGATCTCTTCGTGCGTTTGCGATTGGTTCACCCCTTCGATGTAGTACTCGATCGGGTCCTCGAGCGTCACGATATTCACGTCCTCGGTGTTCATGCGCTTCAGCATGCCCGCGATCGTGGTGCTCTTTCCGGAACCGGTCGGACCGGTGATGAGGATGATGCCGAACGGCTTCTCCATCGCCCCGCTCAGACGCTCATCGGATTGACGGACGACGCCGAGTGCCTGCAGGTCGATGCGGGATGACAGCGGGTCCAAGATACGCATCACCACTTTCTCCCCTGCCTTGGTCGGGAACGTGCTGACACGGAAGTCGAACTTCGTCTTCCCTTGCATGATGCTGAAGCGGCCGTCCTGCGGGACGCGCGTCTCGTCGATCTTCAGGTTCGCCATGATCTTGATGCGCGTGGCGACCGCGGACTGGAGGTTCTTCGGAAGGTTCAGGACACCCTGCAGCTCCCCATCGACGCGGAACCGCACGCGGATGTACTCGTCGAACGGTTCGACGTGGATGTCCGATGCCCGGGAATCGATCGCGTGGTCCAGCACGGAGGACACGACCTTCGTGACCGGACTTTCCGCGGTGATCTCATCAAGTTTCAGCTCGGGCTCCTTTTTCGCACCGGCCGCGGCCTCTTCGATGATGGATTCCAGGGCTTTGCCGACCTCCCCTTTGAGCGATTTGAAGTTCTTCAAGGCCGCGCCGAAGTCCCGATAGGAGATAGCGTACTTCTCCAGCTTGAGCCCTTTGTCAGCGGCTATGAATTTGAGCGCTTCAAGCGCGCTGAAGTCCTCCGGATCGAGAATGCCTACCTTCAGGACCCCGTCGCTGAGGGCGAACGGAACGACGCGGTAGAATCCGGCCACGTCCTCGGACACCTCCTGCAGCGCTTTCGGGTCAAGGTCCGTCTGCGTCAGGTCAACGAGCGGGATACGGTAGAGCTCGCTCTTGAACGTCGCGAGATCCGCATCGCTCATGAGCTCACGCTCGACGAGGAGCGCGCCGAAATCCTTCTGCTCTTTGGCGGCATCGGCCGCGACCGCATCAGCATCCGCCTTGGCGAGGCGGCCCGAGCGGACAAGCTCATCGAGGAGCGTTTGAGGGACGTTCGCGGCCATGCGGGTTCACTGCTATTGAAACGGGTTCGTCTTCCCGCCGGCCCCGGGCTGGACAGGAAGTTCTCCGTACGCGCGCAGTGCGCGGAACTGCGGATCGGAGAGAATGGAAAAGTCGATCTTGAGGTTCTGCAGCGAACGAAGCGTGGTGAGCTGTAACGCCGCTGGCACCTGGGGCACGAGCTGCGACCGGTCCGTCTGCCCGACGTACAACCACCCCAGCGCGAAGCCGAACAGCATGATGAGGTAGAGGATGAGCGAGCTTTGTCGGGGATTCGGCATGGGTTATTCGATGAAATACGCCTCCGCTTCGATGGAGAACCGGAGACCCTCGATCGGATCCTCGGACACGGAGATCGTGCTCACGTTCAGGAGGCGGACTTCCCGCTCTACCGCGTCCAGGAATGCTCGCATCGCGGAATACGTGCCGGTCAGCTCGACGCCGATGTTCAACGTCTGGGCGACCGCATCACGCCGCGACGTTCCTTCGGTCACCTGGAGCTCGTTCATACCCATGCCCGTCTGCTGGGCCATGGCATGCAGCGCAGACACCAGTTCGGCCGTGTCCTTCTTGACCGGAACGATGGCCAGCAGGTTCCGTCCGGCTTCCTGGGCCACCTGCTGTCGGTATTCCTCGTTCACCTTCATCAGGTTGGCGAGAATGTCCCGACGCTGCTTGAGGAGATCTTCCCGCTGCGCAACGCCGTCGCGCAGGGCACCCACGCGCTGCCAGCCCCCGATGACCGCGGGCCAGAACGCGAAGAGGGCTATGGCGATCGTGGTGGCACCGAAAATGCGTTTGCCGCTCATTGGGTCGTTTCTCGGATCAATACGTCGTTCGCGTCGATGATCAGTTTGGCATCGAACTCCACTCCCCCGCCGGGCAGGGTGCGCACCGCTCCGATTTCCACGTCAGTGACTCCGTCACCGTCGATAAATGCGCGGAGCTGGCGCGCGACGGTCGCGTACGAATCAGCGAACGCATGAAGCGCAATGGTCTCATCCGCTGCCGTCGCTTCCATGCGGTCCAGCTGCACGGACAGGCGCAGCATGTCCTCCATGCGGTCCAACGCCTGCGACCAGTATCGCTTGCCTTCCAGGAGCGTGTTGACGACCCGAAGCTGCTGCTTGACGTTGAGCATCGTACGCTCCACGTCCTTGTCCCGGTCCTCTTCGGTCTGGCGCAGCTGCCCATCGAGCTCATCGACACGGTCCTGCAGGTTCGCGGCATAGCTGGACAGGATGGCGGTCAGCACGACGATCACCACCGCGATGCTGACGCCGACCCAGAAGAATCGGTTCCCGCTCGTGTATGAGGCGAGCGACGGTCGTCGTTGGGTTTCCGGCAGCAGTTGTACCCCTCCTCGATATGGCATGGTTGTATTCTACCATCAGACCGGCCGCATTGCTGCGCCGATGGCGATGGCAAGGGTGTTGCTCAGCGTCCCCACGAGAGGCGCGAGCTCCGGCGGATGGACGAGGCGCGCGAATACGTTGCCGACGAGCACGTCGCGGTCGATGCGCTGCTTCACGTAGGCTGACAGTCCCGGCATGTTCGCGAGACCGCCGACGATGACGACGCGGCCGATGCGGAGATTCTTCGCACGTTCGTACGACTCCATCGTCTTGCGCGTCTCGAAGATCATCATATCCACCAGCGACAACATGGCAGCCCGGGCCGTGTTCTCCGGGTTGTCGATAAGCCCGTACTTGCGTTTCAACGCTTCTGCCTGTTCGGTGTTGATCTTCAACGCCTCGGCGACCGCTTTCGTCATCTCGTACCCGCCGATCTCGTAGTTGTGCGCCAGGCGTTCGTAGCCGCGCGAGACGATGACGATCGCCGTACTCCGGCCGCCGACATTCAGGATCGCAGTCGGCGACAGGTCATTGCCCAGCACCGCGCGCACGAGCGATGAGTTCTCCAATTCCAATGCGAGGAGATTCAAGCCAGCCGTCTTCAGGATCCGCTGATATCGCGCCGTCTCGTCCTTCGGGACAGCGGCCAGGAACACTTCGACGGTCGTGCCCGCCTGGAGCGCAGTTCCTGCCGGCGCATCGATGGGTCCGATGATGGACCAATCGAGGACGACTTGGTCCAACGGCACCGGCACATACTTGCGCGCTTCCATCGGAACCGCCTTGGCGAGCTCTTCTTCGGTGGTGTACGGAAGTTCGATCGCCGTCGCGAACGTCGCGAATGAGGAAACCGAGGCGATGGCGTCCCGCGATTTCATGCCGGCATTCTTCACCACGTCTCGGATCGCGTTCGCGATCTCCTCGTCGGCGAGCTCCATGACCGTGCGCGCGGAATCAGAGCGTCCCCCCGCCCCGTGTAATTCGTAGAAGCCGTAGTTCAGAAGTTTGTGGCGTCCCCCCTCCTCGCCAAGCTCCACGATCTTGATGCTGGACGTGCCAATATCGACGCCCAGTCTCGTTTTCGATCCACTGAATAGGTTGAAGGCCATCTGCATTTCCAGTATATCACGAGAACATGCGCAATATGCTGCTGAACTGGATATCTGACCTCTTTTGGCCGCTCTCATGCCTGGGGTGCCGGCGTGCCGGTGTCCGGCTGTGCCGGAACTGCCTGGACGCGCTCCCCCCGGCACCGCCGCCCGAGCACATCGGCGACACGCCGATCGTCATGGCGGGGACCATGAAAAGCCCGCTCCTGGAGCGAGCGGTATGGTACCTGAAGTACCGAAACGCACAGGATTTGGCCGAACCGTTGGGCGATCTCATGGCAGCTGCGGTCGGCCGCGCCGGCATCCATGCCGATGTCATCGTCCCGATCCCCCTGCACCCCTCCCGGCTGCGCCGGCGCGGGTACAACCAAGCGGCGCTCCTCGCTAAGCGCGTCGCGCTCATCGCGGGATTGCCCCATGTCGATGCGTTAGTGCGCGTCAAGAAGACCGCGAGCCAGGTCGGGACCGGGTCGCGTCGGGAACGCATGGAGAACATGGCCAACGCGTTCGAGATCGCGCGCTCCGGCAAGGTCAACGGCAAGCGCATCCTCTTGATGGATGACGTCTGTACGACTGGAGCCACACTCTCGGCTGCGGCGGATGCCTTGCGCCGGGCGGGTGCTTCCCGCGTCATCGGCGCCGTGGTCACGCGCGGGTGAATATAAGCGCCCTAGCGCTCCAGTTCTTGCTGAAGCTTCTCCGTATTTCCCCACCTCAGCATGCCAAGATATGACTGGCGGGTCGATTCGGTCGGAGAGTCGCTAATGCGCTTTAACATCCGACACTTTGTTGCCGTGCGTAGCACTCGGTGGTCGGGGAAATGCACCCAGCCCAGAAAGTCCACACCAGAGGCAAGGGTGCTGATGGATAGCTTGCCGGGATGCAGATCCAGATTCAGACGTTCGGACAAGAAATCGCCCATTTTCGGCAGAAGCTCCATAAGCCACCCCTTGTCGTGCGAAAGTATGGCGAAGTCATCGGCGTAGCGCAGGTAGAACTGTGCCCGCAGACCATGCTTCACGAATCGATCGAACTCGTGCATGTACACGTTCACCAAGAGCTGGGAGGTGAGGTTGCCCAGAGGCAAGCCCGGCGAGAAGCTAGAGACGATGCGGCCTAGGAGCCAGAGCACTTCTTTATTAGGAATGTGCCGCGCCAGAACATCCAGCAGAATGCCGTGGTCTATGCTGGCAAAGAACTTTTTGATGTCGCATTTGAGCACCCAGCAAGTGCGGGTATGGTTGCGGGATGCGCGATATGCGAAGGAACGGAAACGGTTCAGCGCCCGATGGCTTCCTTTCCCGACCTGGCAGGAGAAGGAGTCGGCGATGAACCGTCGGGCGAAGAAGGGATAGAGCGTGCGATACACCGCATGATGCAGAAGCCGGTCGCGGACCGATGCCTTGCTGATGTCGCGAGGTTTGGGGTCATTGATGCGGAAACGATGGTAGGTGCCGTGGATATAGCTGCGGGAGTAGAGCTCATCGTGCAGTGCGAAGATGTTGTCCATCAGCGTAAGCGCGAATTTCTGGACATCGGGCTTCTCCCGTTTGCCTGGCAAAAACTCTTGCCATGCCAAGAGGAGATTCTCTGGAGAGATGGTATGCTGGAACAACCCATGAGCACCCCCCCCCAACCGAGCATTGCCCATCACGCAGAAGCTGATCAGCGCATATAAGCTGTGGCATGTGTATTGGTCTCATTTTGATAAGGCTTTGCGATATGGCCTTGGTTCAAGGATAGATGCTCTATTCATCGTGGCAATCGAGAATATTTTTGCCGCAAGCTATAGAAGCCCAGAACAGAAATCATCATATCTAAAACGAGCATCGAGCGCTTTGGATGTTCTGAAATTCCTTTTGCAGGTCGCCTGGGAAATCAAAACGCTCGATAATAAGAAATACATCGCGCTTTCCGCGAAGCTAAACGAGATCGGCAGGATGCTTGGCGGCTGGCAGAAGAAAACAGCGACCCCGTAATCGGGGTCGCTGCACGAAGAGAGTGGCAAGAAACCACCTGGTTGCCGGCGTTCCACCCGTTCGGGTTGTCCACCGAGTTCGCCTCCACGTTCCAGTCGCCATAGCTGACGTTCCAGTTCGCGTTGACGGCCCAGATTGCGTGCGGAGTGCCTCCCGTATCACCGCGGTTCGAGTGCTCTTACCGCTGTATCGTATTCGGCATCTGCTATGCCCTAGCACCCCGTACCAAGTATCTTCATTTTTGAGGCTCCGTCGTCATCCGTGATCATGCCTGGAATTCGGCCGCCGGAAGCCGTGACCACCGGCAGATTCGCCTAGTATCCGAAGAAATCATATCACAAAAAGAAACCGGTGCGGGTAAACCGCACCGGTCCAAGAGGCAAGGGTCAGAGCGCCCAAGCCCTACTTGCGAGAAACCACCAGGTAGCCGGCGTCCCACCCGTCCGGGCTGACCACCGAGCTCGCCCCCACGTCCCAGACGCCACAGCCGACGTGCCAGCACGCGCTGACGGCCCAGAGAACGCCACCGGTGTCTCGGATGTAGAAGATGTTGGAGTAACCGTTGGTGAGCAGAGCGCCTGCTTGGCCACTGCGTTGCTGGCAGAGCAGATGCCAGAGACTGGCCAGGGTGGTCTCGGCCTTATCACTCAGCTCGGCCAGAATGGGGGCGTCGAGGGAGCCACTGACGAGGGTGCTGATGGCCAGGTCGATAGTGGGAACGCGCTTCTCCACCTTAGCCAGGAAGTGCTTCCTGAAATTGTCGCCCAGCCAGCCGATCTTCACCTCGCTGGTGCCTACCGTGAAGTGGTCCTTGGCGACGAAGCGGGAGACGGCGGGGATGGAGACGGTTGCGACCGGTTTCAGGAGGCCAGCCGCCTTGACGACGATCGTCAGGAGGCCTTTCTTCACCTGCTGGAACTTCTCCCAACCACCGATGATGTTGAGCAGGAACTCGCCGTCTCCTGCTGTGAGGTCCGGATACTTCATGTCTTCCTCCTCCCCGACTGGAAGCCGGGAGGCTTCCCTCTGCCCGAGGTTCTGGGGGCCGCGGAATGCGGCGGTACTGCGTTTTCAACGTTCGGACATATAGATTATAACACGGAAGGTTTGGCAATGCAAACACTGTCGTCTTCCTACAAAACCGCGTTGCGAAGGCATAAATCAGCGAAGCTGTGCCGAATCGTCCTGCGAACGATACCCGAGGTCGCGTTCGGTATCCGAGAGGTCCCAGATGCGGGATGTATTCTTCGAACAGGCGAAATAGATGCCGAATCCGACATCGGCGGTCACCGCGCGTTCCGTGAGGTGGGCGAGGTCGCGGTGGCTCAGCCAGATCGCCATCATGCGGTCATCCACCCGAGGATCGTCCTCCGCGTTCACGCTGCCGATGCGGAGCACGACGCTGCTCAGCTTGCATCGCTCCCAATATTGCCGTGCGATTGCCTCGCCGAATGCCTTGCTGGTGCCATAATCACTGTCGGGACGGATCGGGTCATGGATGGAAATGGTCTTCCCGGTTCCGAGGAGCTCGTGATCGTACCCGCCGACCACGTGCACGGAGCTTGCGAAGACGACGCGGCCGGCGCCGACGGTCTTGGCGCACTCGTAGACGTACCGCGTGCCGACGATGTTGTGCTTCAGCACCTCGTCCCACAGCGCCGTGTGGCTCGCGATGGCGGCGAGATGGATTACGACGTCCGGCTTTCCGACTTTGGTGAATGCACGTGCGAGTTGGTCCCAATCGGAAACGTCCGCCGCAAACACGCGCTTGTCATCCCCTTCGCGATCGATGCCATAGATATCCCACGCATCCTGATGTGCGCGGACGATGACCTGTCCGATCTTCCCATTGATGCCGGTGATGAGGACCTTGGGTCTTGCCATAAGAAGTGCGGAGACGGGAGGATTCGAACCTCCGAGGGGATTGCTCCCCTAACTCCTTAGCACGGAGCCGCTTTCGGCCACTCAGCCACGTCTCCTCGAACGCCGCATTGTACCACGACATCGGCCCTGGTTCAATTGCCAAAGTCGGCGGAAAATGCTAGTATTTGCTGTCATCCTATGAACTCCACCGCCGCCCACAACACGGGTGCTGCAGTCTCGCGTCCTCCCATCGTGGTGGTCTTGGGGCACGTGGACCATGGCAAGACGACGCTCCTTGATGCCATCCGTAAGACCAACGTCGTCGGTGGCGAATCCGGCGGCATCACCCAGCACATCGGGGCATACCAGGTCGTCGCCCGCGACCGCCTCATCACCTTCCTGGACACGCCCGGGCATGAGGCGTTCACCGCGATCCGCAGCCGCGGCGCGAAGGTCGCGGACGTCGCGATCCTCGTGGTCGCGGCCGACGAATCCGTGAAGCCGCAGACCGTCGAGGCGATCCACATCATCAAAGAGGCGAATCTGCCGATGGTGGTCGCGATCAACAAGTCCGACAAGCCCGGTGCGAACGTTCAGAAGGTCAAACAGGACCTTGCCCAGCATGAGGTGCTCGTGGAGGACTGGGGCGGGCAGGTGCCTGCCGTCCAGACCGCAGCCAAGCAGGGCACCGGTGTGCAGGAACTCTTGGACATGGTGCTTTTGGTCGCAGATCTCGCTGAATTGAAAACCGTTCCTGATGTTTCCGCCAAAGGCGTCATCATCGAATCACACAAGGATCCGCGCCGCGGGTTCGTCGCGACCGTTCTGGTGCGCGAAGGCGTCCTGAAAGTCGGCGACTGGGTCGTCGCCGGCCACGTCGTCGGCAAACTGAAGAGTATGGAGGATTTCACCGGAGCCCCGGTGTCGGAGGCCGGTCCGTCAATGCCAGTCGCCGTGACCGGATGGCTCGAAGCGCCGCCCGTTGGTGCTGCGCTGGTTACCGCTCCCGCCAAGAAGGCGGCCGAGGACATTGCCGCTGATTCGGTGCTCCCCCCTCCCCCAGCATTCGAGACATTCCGAACGACCACCGAGAGCGAGGAAGAGAAGGTAGTCCTGAATGTGATTTTCAAAGCTGATGTTTCCTCGTCGCTCGAGGCATTGGAGCGGGCGGTCGCCACGATTTCCCGCGAGCAAATCACTCTCCGTGTGCTGGACTCGGGCATCGGCAATGTCTCTGAGGCCGATGTGAAGACCGCCGCCGCCAAAGGCGCCGTCATCTTCGGCTTCAGTATCGGAATCGATCCCGCAGCGGCGAAGCTCGCCGAGCGGGACAGTATTACGATCCGGACATCCGACATCATCTACGAGGTGGTGGAAGCAGTGCGCAAGGACATGGAGCGCCTCCTGCCGTCCCGGACCGAGCGGACCGTCGTCGGCAAGCTCCGGGTTCTGGCCATCTTCAAGAAGGATGCCCGCAGCATCATCCTGGGCGGCAAGGTCACGACCGGAGTCGTGAAGAAAGGATCGCTGGTGGACCTCGTTAAGGAACCCGAGCCCGTCCGCGTCGGGAAGATCACCTCGCTCCAGCAGGAGAAACAGGACGTCGCCGAGGTCGCCACCGGAGTTGAGTGCGGCATGCGCATCGACACCTCCACATTCACCGGCGACATCGGTGAAGGCGACGTGCTAGAATTCGTCACCGAAGCGGAGGTCGCGCAGACGTTATAATCGGCGCCGTAGCCAAGTGGTAAGGCGGTTCTCTGCAAAAGAACTATACGGGAGTTCGATTCTCCCCGGCGCCTCCGCAATTATTGCCCGGGTGGTGAAATTGGCAGCCACGCACCGCTTAAGACGGTGTGGCCGAAAGGCCATGTCGGTTCGATCCCGACCCCGGGCACATCAGTGGAATCTTGCGCCCATAGTTAAATGGATAGAACGCGGCCCTCCGGAGGCCGAAATCGAGGTTCGACTCCTCGTGGGCGCGCAGAAACAAAACACCAGACGAACATCTGGTGTTTTGTTTCAGGACGGATATGAAAAGACCCCCGAAGGATTCTGTGCGCAATGAAAAGAGTACCTCTGAAGGCGAGGGGAGGGGTAGGTTTACTGGACGAACACCTCAGTACCTTCCTTGACCGGCTGATCGGTCTTCAGGCCGATCTGGGTGCCCGCCGCTGCCCGGGGAACCTCCGTGTGATCCATCTGCATCTCCCCTTGGCGCACGGTCTGATCGAAATCAGTTCCGTGGCCCTGGAACTTGATGGCGTCCCCGACTGCCAGGGGCTCATCAAGCTGCAGGATGGCCACACCGATTTTCCCATAATAATGGGTGACGGTGCCGACTTTTTTCATACGTCCTCAGTATATACCACTATTTCCCCGTTCGTCCATGGAACTTCTCATGGACCTCGCGTAACCCCTTATCGGTCACGTGGGTGTAGATCTGGGTCGTGGTGACCGAGGAATGGCCCAGCATCGCTTGGACCGATCGGATGTCCGCGCCGTTGCGGAGAAGGTCGGTGGCGAACGAGTGCCTTAACGTATGTGGCGAGACCTTCTTGCCCACAATGCCGGCCGCGACCGCGTGCCCCTGCACGATCCGCTGGATCGATCGGGGTGTCAGACGGAGGTCATCGTACGACCCGAATCTCTTGTTGCGCGGGATGCGGATGAACAACGCCGGGTCCATGTCACCGCGCGCTTTCATCCACTCCCCCAGGTGCTTGCCCGCATCCCCTGAGACGAACACGGGCCGGATTTTACCTCCTTTGCCGCGGACCGACAGCTCGCCGCGCTGCACCGACACCATGTCACGGTTCAGGGAGCAGAGCTCGGAGACGCGCATGCCCGTCGAGAAGAGCGTTGCCAGGATCGCCCGGTCGCGAAGTGCGGAAAGATCGTTGCCGATGGGGGCATCCAAAAGCCGATCGAGCTCGGTGGGTTCCAGGAAGGTGACCTGCCGGTCCTCCTGCTTGCCCAATTCGACGCGCTCCGCGGCAACGGACTTCATCTGCCGCTTCGCCAGGTACTTCAGGAAGTTGCGGAGGGCGATGATGTGGTAGTTCTGGGTGATGCGCTTGAGCGGTTCGCCGGTGTCCGCGTCCTTGAACCGGTTCAGCCACAGACGGTACTGACGGATGGAATCCTCGGTAAGATCCTTCAGGTCGGTGCCCGAAGTCGAGGCCATGAATGTGATGTACCGCTCGAGGTAGCGACCGTAGTTCTCGACGGTCTTCACCGAGCGGTTGCGCTCGATCTCCAAATATTCCAGGTACTCGTTCTTGAGCTGCTTCAGGTTCGGCATGCCGCCATCATATCCTAACGTCGCGAAATGTTGGAGTTGACAGGGTGTGGATATGTTGGTAGGATACTCGGCGTACCTGAACAAGGAGGGCGTATGCAGACCCGGAAGGGCTTCACCCTCATCGAGCTCCTCTTAGTCGTCAGCATCGTCGGGATCATGGTCGCCATCGCTATCCCCTCCCTACTCAGGGCGCGACAGACGGTGGATCGCAGGACGCTCCTCTTCGGAGTGACGTTCGAGAACCTCCCTGCGGAGCTGACGCCCGAACATAGGCGCGTGCTCCGGCCCTGGGTGACGGAGCGGATCGGGAAGATTTGTGGGCCCACGACGAAGAAACCCGCCCCCACCGAAGCGTCGCCGGCGAAGGCGCAGCCCGCAGCGGACTCGGAAGCGATCCAACGAGAGCTGAACCGCCTCGCCGGCTTGCCCGGCAATCCGCCTTCGGAATACTGCAAGGCTATCCTCGCGGCCGCCCAGCGGGAAGGGTTCCTTCCCCTCGCCCCGATCGACCCGTAGCGTTCCCGCCCGCCCTCAACCGGCGGGCCTCTTTTTACTCATTGCGCCCGCGAAAAACCTGTGATATAATGACTCGTACGTAATAACCATATGGCGGATGGCTGGTCCCCCTGGGCACTGGGCATCTCGCGACATTCCATGCTTACCGCAAAACAGAAGATGAAGTTGCTTGAGGAGCATCGTATCCACGAAAAGGACACGGGTTCCCCGGAGAGCCAGGTTGCCCTCTTCACGAAGGAGATGGACGCCCTGACCCGGCATTTGAAGAAGCACACCAAGGACAACAGCTCGCGCGTCGGGCTCTTGAAGATGGTTGCGAAGCGCAAGCGCCTCATGGACTATCTGAAGCGGACCGACCAGAAGCGCTACGACAAGCTGGTCGCCAAGCTTGGCCTAAAGAAGTAACTATGACCGACAGAATCACCATCAAACCGCGGCCCAATCACCGGGTCGGCTTTTTCGTGGACATGCAGAACCTGTATCACTCCGCAAAGCATCTCCACAATTCCCGTATCAATTTCGCCGAGCTCTTGAAGCTCGCCGTCCAGGGGCGTCAAGTCGTTCGTTCGCTGGTGTACGTCGTCAAAGGAGGCGAATCCCCCGAGGAACAAGCGTTCTTCGACGCACTCGAGAAATCGGGCCTAGAGCTCAAGATGAAGGACCTGCAGGTGTTCGCCGGCGGCGCCAAGAAGGCCGACTGGGACGTCGGCATGGCGGTGGACGCCATCTCCATGGCCAAGCAGCTTGATGTGGTCATCCTTGCGACCGGTGACGGGGACTTCGTCCCGCTCGTGCAGTATCTCCAGAACAACGGCACGATCGTAGAGGCGATCTCATTCGGCCGCTCTACATCAATGAAGCTCAAGGAGGCGGTGAACAACTTCACCGATCTCGACGAACACAAGAAGGTACTGCTCCGTATCCCCCTGCGTCGCGGCAAGCCCACCAAGGCTTCCGAAAAGAAGGAGGCAGATCGCGCGACCGCCGGTCTGAGCGGTTTCATGCCATCGCGCATCAAGCATGAGGAGTAAAATCCTTTTCGTACTGGTCATCCTGGTCGCATCTGCTGGCATCGTTTTCTGGCAGGGCTTGCTTCCGCTCGATCAAGGCGTCCAGTATCGCAACGAGCAGTTCGGATTGCTCGTCGAGCTTCCTGATAACTGGCGAGGATTCACGACCAACAACCAGCCGGAGGATATCTATGACGTGACCGGCACGGTCACGACGAACAACGGCGTCGTCGCGACCTTCCCCACCATCCAGATCCGGCACTCCCTCTCCACGCTTGAGAAACCTCGGCAGGACATCCCCGTTATGGTGTTCACCGTCGACCAGTGGGAGCACATCATGGCCGAGGAATGGTCCGTGGGGGCTGCCCCGATCCCCCCGACCGAGCTCGCACGCAACTCGCAATATGTTTTTGCGCTTCCGGCGCGATACAACTACGCCTTCCCTGAGGGACACGAGGAGGTGGAACAAATCCTCGCAACCTCTCCCGTCAGCGCATTCGAGCCTCGATAGTGGACTTTCGGGTTTGTCTGTGCCATACTGGGGCGCATGGAAAACTAATCACGCCGTGTTTCGATGAGGGTAGTTAGAGCTTTGCCGGCGGGTCTCTGAAGGTCAGGGATCTGGCGATGAAGTCCTAAGTACCCCGTGGACCGGCGTCCGTATATGCTAGAAGATCAAGTGTTCGGCGGCGAATTCGCGGGCAAACCGCTCGTCGTCAAATCAGGAAAACTCGCTCAGCAGGCGAGTGGTTCGGTGTTGGTGCAGTATGGCGAGACCACGATCCTCGCGACCGCCACGTTGGGCGGTCTGTCCACGCGGGATTACTTCCCGCTGACCGTGGATTTCGAGGAGAAGTACTACGCGGCAGGGAAGATCAAGGGATCCAAGTGGATCAAGCGCGA
>DATEYD010000115.1:0-2989 GCA_035583445.1 Minisyncoccota bacterium | reverse complement strand
CTCCTCCGCCGTTCGATATTATTCCGACCTTGTTGCTGAGGGTCGGCGGCTGATAGGCCAATGCGCGGGCGAAATCGAAGAGCTCTATCACATCGTACGCTCTCTGGATGTGCACCTGCTTGAAAGCGGAGTCGTACACGGCATCCGAGCCGCTGAGCGAACCCGTGTGTGTGGATGCCGCCGCGGACCCTGCAGGCGTTCTCCCGGCCTTGATGGCCACGATCGGCTTCGGGCATCTCCTGGCCGCGTCGAGGAACTTCTTGCCGTCTTTGATGCCCTCGATGTACATGGCGATGACCTTCGTCGCAGGGTCCTGCGAGAGGTAGTCGATTATGTCGGCGTCATCCACATCCGCCTTGTTGCCGACGCTGATCACCCTGGACAGGCCGATGTGCTCGCCGTTCGCGTAGTATATCATGCCTATGCACAGCGCCCCGCTCTGGCTTATCAGCGCTATCTCCCCGGGCATCGGCATGCCGAACACGAACGCCGCATCGAGGCGGTCGATGGGGTCCTTGTAGCCGAGCGTGTTCGGTCCTATGAGGCGCATGTGCGCCTTCTTGGCGATCGCAGTGATTTCTTCTTCCAGCAGCCGGCCCTTCTCGCCGGTTTCCCCGAAGCCGGACGATATGACTATGACTCCCTTGACCTTCTTGCGGGCGCACTCGCTCATGACCTTAGGCACGAATTCGGCGGGCACGGCCACTATCGCGAGGTCGATATCGTCCTTGACCGCGAGCACGCTGGGCTGCGTCTTCAGGCCCATGATGACCGGCGTCTCAGGGTTGATTGGGTAGACCTTGCCTTCGTATCCCTGGACCAGGATGTTCTGCAGGATCTCATACCCGATCTTCATCGGGCTTCTCGAGGCGCCTATGACGGCGATGGACTTGGGCGAGAATATGGGTTTCAGGTCCTCGATTGTTCCCATGGTTCACCCGCACGCGCGCCGAAAAGAGTTGTCAGTTCGTTTAAGCCTTTGGATTCGACAGGCCCGCGGTCACTTCGTCATGTGCGAGTACCTGTGGAGCGTCCTCAGCGCGATGAGGGTGATGAACTGGTCCCTCTCCGGGTGAGGGCGGTCGGATTGGCTCCACATGCCATCTGCAGCGCGAGCGCCGAGAAGCCATTTGATGGGTCTGTCCATACGCTCGTCATCCGGCCCATAACCAAGTTCAGTCAGCATATCTAGTGCCATGAGCCCGCTGCCGAACCTGTAGGGATAAGTGAGCCGGGTCCAGTGTTCCTCCGACATGTAGTAGGACGGGTGCGGGTTTCTCTTGAAGAACCTGTCCAGGATGAAGTCCGCGCCCCGACGGACGGCGCTCGACCGCGCGACCTTCGGCTGTTGCATAATACCCCAGATAACCATCATCGTGGTGTAGGCGCAGCTCGGATACTGAGTCAATCCTTTCAGGTCGAAGCTCCTCCAACCCCTCTCCTCCACGAACTTGAGGAAGTCCCGCATCCGCATCGCCCTGAACTCCGGAGTGTAGTGCAGGTCCATGACGAAGGGCTTGTTCCAGCCGCCGTCCATACGCTGTATGGATAGCAGCCAATCGGAAAGTCTCTTGACGCGCTTGTCGCTCTGGAACCCGAGGCGCGTCATCAGGTAAAGGGCGTAGCCGTTGTAGTACGGGACCGGGATCACGTCCGTCCAGGGCCCGGGGATGTACCCCTCGTCCTCCTGCCACCCGAGCATCTTCTCTAGGGAGGCGCCGATGCGCCCATCGGATCTCTCAGCCTTGTACTCCGAAAGCATGAACAGGTTCCAGAGCATCGTCCTGTAGGTGAATCCCACGGGCTGCCCAGAGCCCGCCTCCTCCGCGATCTGCTTGTTGTGGGGTATGGGCCATGTGCCGTCCTGGTTCATCCTGCCCAGGAGCTTCAGCTTCGCGGGGTACGAGGCGCAGTCCTTCAGGGTTCGCTGGACCGAGATGTCGTTCTCGTCCCTGTCCAGGACCTGCCTGAGGAGGCAGTACCTCACGGGCGGAACAGAGATCTGCAAAAGCTTCAGAGAAGAGGCCTCGACTGCCCGGTTGATTTCCACCATGGTCATGGCGCTGACCGCTAGGGCGCGTCGGGGAAATCATACTTTCGTCGATGGCACGACGCAGGTCATTGAGAGCCCCATCGCCGAGACCTGCTGGCCATGGGCTCTTTGCAGAGGCGTCGCCGCGGAAACGGTTAATATACACAAAGTGTCTTATCGGCCGAACTCAGACTGACTCAACGCTTTGTGTGTTTGTGGAGGAGAACGAAATGCCTGAGAAGATAACCGTATCGCTGATCAAGGCAGACGTCGGATCGATCGCGGGCCACTCTCGGCCCCACCCGAGGATGATGGAGGTCGCGTCCGAGATGCTCGGGAAGGCCGTTCGGGACGGCCTGCTGATCGACTACTACGTGACCAGATGCGGCGACGACATGCAGCTGCTCATGACCCACAGAAAGGGTGAGAACAACAAGGAGATCCACGGGCTTTCCTGGAACGCCTTCATGGCCGCCGCCAACGAGGCCAAGAAGATGCACCTGTACGCTGCTGGACAGGACCTGCTCTCCGACGCGTTCTCGGGGAACGTGAGAGGTCAGGGCCCGGGCGCAGCCGAGATGGAATTCGAGGAGCGGCCAACCGAGCCTATGCTCGTGTTCATGGCGGACAAGTGCGGCCCCGCCGCATATTCTCTCCCGATATCGAAGATATTCATGGACCCGTTCACGACCACTGGCCTGGTCATCGATCCAAGGGCGCACCTCGGCTATGACATCGAGGTCGTCGATGTGGTCGACCACAAGGGCGTGACAATGACCTCCCCCGCGGAGCTGTACGACATACTGGCTCTCCTGGGCGACACGACGAGGTACGCCGTGAAGCGCGTGCTCCACAGGACCATAGGCATCGCGGCCGTGGTCTCGACGGAGAAACTCAACATCCTCGCGGGCAAGTACGTGGGCAAGGACGACCCAGTCATGCTCGTCAGGTGCCAAT
>DATEYD010000114.1:0-2149 GCA_035583445.1 Minisyncoccota bacterium | reverse complement strand
TACAGCTCGCGGTCTTCGAACCGACCGGCCCTGTGAAGCCCCTGCGCATGCTCCGCTCCTGCGTCAATGAGCCAAAGCCGAAGAACGGACGCATCCGGCTGACCGTCCCCAAGCTCTCCGGACGTGCGCAGATCGCACTCTTCATCATCCTCGTCGTGTGCGTCACCTCCACGGCATCGACCTACGTGTACGTCACCAGTCAGAATGTGTCCACCATCGACATTGAGGTCGTCGCCAACATGTGGATCTACGGTGAGATCCATATCGTGGTGTATGTCGACGGTGTGAGCGTGATCGACACGTATCTCGAGCCGGACCCTCTCATGACGAATGTGAGCAACAGAGACGCAGTCGTCTTTCAGAGCGTCAGTGTAACCGCAGGGGCACACATGGTGACTGCGGAATGCACCAACGGCACCTCGGGGGAGCCCATCGTCATATACGATTGCCCGCACGAAGTCCGGGTCATACCCATGATGACGGCAGTCAAGTTCATCGGGATTGGTGTCTACCGTAGCTAGACCTGCGGAAAGGGCGTGATTTAGCTCAGGAGCTCGTAGGTGATCCGCTCCCTGTCCTTGCCCTTGTTCTCCTTCTTGACGACCTTGATCCTGCCTATCTCGGACAGGGAGCGCACATGGGTACCCGCGCAGGGGCAGACATCGAAGTCCGGCACCCGGACGACCCTCAGCTCCTGGACCGACTTCGGGAGCAGGTCTAGGTTGGCCCTCTGAGCGTCCACGTCCTTCTCGAGCTCGGACCGCATGGCGGTCACTATCTCCACCTTCGCCCCGGTCGAGAGTACCTCGTTCGTCTTCTGCTCCAGCTGCGCGATCATCTCGTCCGTGAACTTGACCGGCGCGAAATCTATCCTGGACCTGTCGTGGTAGAGCTGGTTGCCGACGGTCCGGGCCTTCCAGAGGTCGTACACGATGCCCGACACGATGTGCTGGGCCGTGTGCATCCTCATGTGGGCGTACCTGCGGTCCCAGTCGAGCACACCGTGGACCTGGTCGGGCACGGTGTCCGGGTTCTGCACGAGGTGGTGTCTCACGCCCTCCTTCTTCGTTACCTCCCGGACCTCCGCCCTGCCCCCGGGCCACTCGAGGGATCCGATATCGGACGGCTGGCCCCCGCCGAGCGGGTAGAACGCGGTCCTGTCCAGAACGACATAGTCAAACCCACGCTCGACCACCGTCGCGTCGAACTCGCGGATGTAGTTGGACTCGATGTCCTTCATGTAGAGCATCTCGGTCATGGTGTTCACTAGCCTGTCGATAATGAAAAAGGAAGATGATGGGAAGCGGTTTTATTCTTTCGGTGCGCCGCAGTTCGGACACGAGTGCATGAACACCGGGTACTGCACGCTGCAGTTCTTGCACTTGTGCATCGGTGTCTGGTGCGCGTGATACTGCTGCGGGTGCTGCCCGGCGGTCGCCGCCGGCTGGACCGGAGCCGGAGGCACGGGCGGCGGTGCGTACACCGGCGCTGGCGCCTGGGCTACCACGGTGCCCGGGGCGTACGGCTGGTACCCGGCGGGCGTCTGGGCCATGAGCGCGTCCCCGATCTTCACATAGGTGAGTATGAGGAAGATCGTCGGGACCGCGAACCCGAAGAACCCGATGATTATCCAGATCACGCTGTCGTTCTTCGCGTCGTGGAACCTGCCCTGGTCGATCGCGTCCAGGACCGTCTTCTTAAGGAATATCGAGGACAGGAAGCAGATGACCATCGCGAACAGGCCGAATATGCCGATCGCGAGCCTTCCCGCACCCCCGTCGACCGCGTACAGCGTGAGGTCGATGATGGCGATCAAGAACCATACGAAAGCCATCACCAGGAACATCAGCTCGGCCCACCAGGCGAACTTGCGGCCTTCGGACACGTCCCTCGGCAACCATGGCGGGGAGTGTCCTGATGCTAAGAACGAGTTCATTGTGCTGCTCATTGCGAATGCCTCCTCTAATTCATCCCTTCTGCCGCCCTTGGCGGCTGCGCTTGAATATCGTGATGGCCATATATTATCCTTTCCTAGGCCTGAGGCTAGCCAGCATGCACGACTGACCTGCCGGAAAACGCCCTCCGGGTCACGAGAGCTCCCCGGCCAACCTGTCGACCTCGCGCATGGCCTCCAAGACCATGAGCGGGG
>DATEYD010000113.1:0-2189 GCA_035583445.1 Minisyncoccota bacterium | reverse complement strand
CGGCATTCGCTCTCGGATGACGCAGATTGCGCGTTCAGGGCGTTGGGGAGCACTCGTTCTCCTGGCCATTGTTACATGCTTTCTCGTCCAGGTAGGCTTCAACCCGGCGATCCGATGCGTTCAGGATGAACCGTGGGTCTCGGTGCCCGCCTACACGCTCATCATGCAGGGCACCCTCAGCCTGAACCCCATTAATGCGGATGGCAAGCCCGCGGTATGGCCTCCGCTGCTCCAGCTGCTCCTCGCCGGAATGTACAAGGTGTTCGGATTCGGCCTGGTCCAGGGTCGAAGCCTGATGATGCTGTTCGGAGCCGTTTCGATCGTGTTTAGCTACCTGCTTGCTCGCGAGCTCTTCGATGAATCGACCGCACTCATCTCCGCGGCATTCCTCGCAGTTGACAATCTCTTCTTTCTCGCCGCTCGCACGATCCGATCGGAAATCCTGATCGTCATGCTCATCCTGATCGGGTATTACTTCTGCGTTCGAGGCGTCCGTACGAGGCGACCAATATTCTTCATCTTTTCGGGCTTGGCGGCTGCTGCTGCAATGTCCACCCATCCCAATGGATTTGCAGGGCTGGTCGCCATCATGTTGGTATTTCCCTTCGTGTACGGTGCCCCGTTTCTACGGCAACGTGGCATATATTTTTTTGTTGCTGGCGTGTTAGTAGGGTCGCTGCCTTATGTGCTGTACGTGCTCCTGGTTGATCTGCCGAACGGGTTCAGCGCGTTTTCATCACAGATCCTGACGTTCGCACCGGCTGTAAGGCGATCGAACTGGCTGCTCGATTCCATCCGCAACGAGTGGCAGATCCGCTACCAGCGATTCGTACTTCCGCCGTATCGCATCCACATCGGCATCATCCTGGTCGCTGCAATTGTTGCGAGCATCGTCCTTCCTGAAAAACGACGACGATGCCTGGCCGTCGGCATCCTCGTTCACCTTGTGCTGTTCGTATTCCTCATGACGCTCCAGAAGAATGTCCGCTACATGGTGCTCATCGCGCCCTACGCCTCGATCATCATCGCGTCGCTCCTGATGGAGATCTACCGGCGGGGGGCAGGGAGCCGTTGGGCGGTTCTGCAGCATCGCACGATGACCGCGCGGGTTCGAGCATCGGTCCTTGTCCTCGGGATGTTGCTCTGGGGAGGGACGCAGTTTTTCGGGAACATCGCCTATCATGTGCAGTACCGGAAGACCGACTACAATGCGTTCATGAGCGAATTACAAGCTTTGATCCCCGAGGGCGCGGGAATCTACAGCATCATTACGTTCTGGTTCGGATTGTACGATCATCCCTTCTATTCATACAACCGCGTTTCCTTCGCGGCGGCGACGAGCCGGTATCGTCCAACGATCTTCCTGCTCGATGACACGTACATGGTCAACGGTGAATATGGCAACCACCAATGGGACGATCTTCGAAGTCGGCTCTACGACTTCGTCGATCGGAACGGGACGTTGGTTGGCATCGTCGACAACTGGTTCTATGGGGCGATCAAGGTGTACAAGGTTAAGTACTGATGTTGGGCGACCACAACGATCAGCCGCGCGGAGAACGTGTTGCCCGGAGTCCCGTGGAATGGTAGAGTCGCGCCGTGCGGTTCGTCGCCGGCGCTAGAGTACATAGATCCAGGACCGTGATGTCACACCATGCGTGAGGCTTGCCATTCCCCAGGGAGGGTACGGTTTTCCCCGATTGAACTGCTCGTCATCCTCGTTACCCTGCTCTTTCCGGTCAACTACAGTCTCCTGCTGAAGCTCCGGCCGGCAGATTTTCTCATGATGATGCTCATCGTGGCCTCGCTGCCCGCGATGCGTATCAAACCGAATGCGACGTTCCTTCTGTCGGTTCTTTTCTTCCTGGTGTATGTCCTGAGCACCGCGTACGGTATCATGGTTCACGGCATCGCGAGTCAGACCAACTTCCTGTTTGTCTACAAGTATCTGATGCTGTTCGCGCTGTTCTGGGTCCTCTGTTCGGTTCCCATGCACCCGGTACGGCTTGCGCGTCTCCGCGCGATCATGAATGCCGTGTTCTATTTTCTCGTGGCCTACGTATTTCTCTATGTTTTCCTCTGGGTGCGAGGAGCGATCGGCGGTAGCATGCGGGTGACGTTCCCTTTCACGAACGACTACGATCCCGAATTCGGCACTATCAGCGATTCGCCGCTGTACAGCGTCGTGC
>DATEYD010000112.1:0-3000 GCA_035583445.1 Minisyncoccota bacterium | reverse complement strand
GACAACACACTGGTCCTGTTCGCCAGTGACAACGGCCCGGAAACCACGAGTGTCATTCACATGCGCGGCGACTATGGACACGACGGGGCCCGCCCGTGGCGCGGGATGAAGCGCGACCAGTGGGAGGGCGGCCACCGCGTTCCGTTCCTCGCCCGCTGGCCGGGCAAGATCGCTCCCGGCCGCACCAGCGATCAGACGGTCTGTCTGACCGACATCATGGCTACCTGCGCCGCCCTGACCGGCACGACGCTTCCGAAGAATACTGCCCAGGACAGCTTTGACATTCTGCCGGTGTTGCTCGGCAAAGATGCCGGCCAGCCGATCCGCCCGTACGCTCTCCATCAGACGATCAGCCTGGCGCTGGCGATCCGTCAGGGTCCCTGGAAGTATCTTGACCACCAAGGCTCAGGCGGGAACAACTATGACAGCGGCGGCTTGAAGCCTTTCGCGCTGCCCGACACCGCTTGCACCGCTCCGGGCCAGCTCTACAATCTCGACTCCGACCCCGGCGAGAAGACGAACCTCTATTTCCAGTATCCCGAGATCACGCGGAACCTGAAGGCCCTGCTCGAAAGGAGCAAGCAAGACGGCCGCAGCGCGCCCGGGGCACCGTAGCCAACAGTGATGAGCCGTACCTGGAATTCCTCATCACTCGGCCGGCGAGCGCCTTTCGAATGATGCAGCCTGTGCCTGTCAAGCGCTGGCGGGACCACTCTGGACACCTCCCTATTCCCTCAAATAGCAGACACTTACACTCGCGTACGGCGCACTGGCATTTTGGCCCTTCCGAGGCTATAGTATGCCCTTCGATTTGGCTTGGATCGCCCAATGAAACATCGAAAGAGGCATCATGACCGAGATCGGCGCGGAGTGGAAGAGCGACAAGGTCCAACAAGACTTCCTCGGCAAGCTGCAGATGTATAAGTAGTCGCGTCAAAATAACTTGACGATGTTGTTTGTTTCCGGTATAAGGCAGGGATGCAGGATGCCACTGCCATTGAAGGGATCGAATCTCGGTATAGGGCCTTGGCTGGACTGATGGACGAACGGATGCGTCGTCAGTGGGCGGCGGCGGAAGCGAAGTCGTATGGCTGGGGCGGCCTCCGCGCGGTGAGCCGCGCGACGGGCCTATCGGCCAACACGATCAGCAAAGGATTTGCGGAACTGCGTGCCCGAGAAACAAATCCTCAAGCCCCCTGTGCGGCCCGGTTGCGAAAGCCCGGCGCGGGACGCAAGCGTGCCACCGTGGTCGACCCGGAGTTGGCCGCCGCCTTGGAGCGGTTGGTCGATCCGGTGACTCGGGGAGATCCGCAGTCGCCCTTGCGCTGGACGTGCAAGAGCACGACCCAACTGGCGGACGAGTTGACCCGGCACAAGCACCCCGTCAGTCCACGGACCGTGGGACGTTTGTTGCGGGCGAACGGGTACAGTTTGCAGAGCAACCGCAAGACGAAGGAAGGGAAGAATCACCCCGACCGCGACGCACAGTTCGAGCACATCAACGCGACCGTTCAAGCGTTTCAACGGCGAGGGCAACCCGTGATCTCGGTGGATGCCAAGAAGAAAGAACTCGTCGGGAGATTCAAAAACGGCGGACGAGAATGGCAGCCGCAGGGAGAACCGGAGGAGGTGCTGGTACATGACTTCCTGGACAAGGAAGGGGGCAAGGCCATTCCGTACGGGGTGTACGACCTGACCAAGAACGAGGGGTGGGTGAGTGTGGGCATCGACCACGACACGGCACGGTTCGCGACCCAGGCGATTGGTCGCTGGTGGAAGAACATGGGGGCCAAGCATCATCGAAGGGCGAAGGAACTGCTGCTGATGGCGGATGGTGGCGGGAGTAACGGCAGCCGCTGTCGACTGTGGAAACTGGCCTTGCAGGACTTGGCCAACCAACTGAACATACCCATCCAGGTCTGTCATTTCCCACCGGGCACCAGCAAGTGGAACAAGATCGAACACCGCATGTTCTGCCACATCACCCAAAACTGGCGTGGTCGTCCCCTCATCAGCCACGAGGTGATTATCCAACTGATCGCCAACACCGCGACGGCCCAGGGCCTCCACATCCAGGCCGAACTCGACTCCGCCGTCTACCCGACGGGAATCAAGGTTACCGACGAGGAACTGGCCGCTGTTCACCTCAAGCGTGCTCCCTTCCACGGAGATTGGAACTACCGCATCCTGCCGGTACGGCGAAAAAAGTAATCAAGTTATTCTGACGCGACTCCTAAGCCGTGGACAAGCTGGGGGACATGGTGACACGGGTGATCTCGCGCGGCGAGGAGCCATCCCCCGCGCTACACCGGCATCTCGATCGGTCTTGAGGACCCTGAGATATCGTCCCGGACTTCAAACAGGCAATCGAGGAGGCGGGATGATGGCCGCTTTCCCATGACCCACGTGTGGAATTCCACTTCCCTCTTCCTGCAATCCTCCCCTGTTCTGGTCGATACCCGGCAGAAAGCGCGCCAGGAGAACAACCATGAACAGTACACGACCGAACATCAACCTAACGACGATGCTCCCCAACCCAGATGGTAGGCTCCTTCACTGGCCAACGCTCCTGACGGAGGAGGAACTGATCCGGTTTCTACGCATTCCCGAGATTAGTTCTGCCACCGACTACCGGAACGTGGTCGAGAACCTCAAGCGCGAACACGGTCTGCCCCGAATTCATCTGTGCGGGAGAGCCGTGTACCTCACTGATTCTGTGAAGCAGTGGCTCCAGCAGCGCGTCACGTGTGGCCAGTGAGCGTGCCTTCTGGTGCAATGGGGCTTGGACCAACCCAAGCCCTTGGCCAGCATCGGAAAGGAGGATACACATGAAAGAGCTGGTAAGGCTTAGGATGAGGCCCTCGCGTGATAGGAAATCCTTTCGGTACATGCTTGACTATGTGGATCACTGCGGGAAACGACGTCAGGTTTCCCTCGGCCATGCAGACAAGCGTCAAGCGGAACGTCAAAGGCAAGAGAAGGAATTGGAGTTACGGGTGA
>DATEYD010000111.1:0-1719 GCA_035583445.1 Minisyncoccota bacterium | reverse complement strand
TCACCCCGATCTGCGGGAGTATGCGTGTGAGACTAAGAAGCATGGGAACGTCTGATGCGATACAGTCCGAAAAATGCGATGGCAGCAATGATGAGAAGGCCGACAAGTACCATGAACTCCTCGGTCCTGTAGAACGGGACGTGCATGACGCAGTAGTGCGTCTGCGGGGTTTCCCCGGGGCCGCACTCAGGGATGATCACGTCCGCCCGGACGCGGGACACGAACAGCACGAACAGCGGCGCCGTCAGCAAGATGCCGGTTCGTACCCTGCGCCATACATGAGCGATACCCATAGCGATAGTGTACTCCGGATCATACCAATTCGCACTACCAATAAAAGAAGAGCAGCCAGACCCGAAGACTTGGCTGCTGAGAGATGCCGACTGCAGACCTATCCGGCATCCTCCTTGTTTGTGGGCGGATCGATCTCCTCGCCGCAGAACGGACACTCGAGCTCGCCCTCGTACAGGCACGCCCCGCACGCGGGACAGCTCATGGCGCTCATCGCCTCCTTCTCGACGCCTTCCGTGCCGACTTCGGATCCGCGGGAAGGCGTTCGGCGATGTCCACCATCTTATGGAAGCCCGCTTCGGACTCCTCGGCGGTCTCGCCGTACTGGAACGCCAGCATGGCTTCCACGAAGCCGGGCTGCTGGACGACCTTGCCGGGCATGACGATGAAGGCTGCCTGAGGATCCATCCGCGTCTTCAGGTCGGCGACCGCGGAAGTCAGATGACCCTTGATCAGCAGCGCATACAGTCCGCCGATCCCACGAAACCTGTTTCGGAGTTCCTGCAGGCGCCCGATGACCTTGTTGAGCTGCGCGCGAGGGACGTCGCGCAGGCGCAGCTCATCGCAGAGCTTACCCACGTTCACTTCCGCGGTCTCGATCTCGCCGGACGTGTACGGCTCGGAGTTGCAGAGGGACACGATGTCCGCCAGCACCTGGCGGTACGTGCGCGGCTTCTGCTTGATTCGCTTCACAATGAACCTCCACTGAGCAGACCTACCATACCATCGTGACCATCTTATGTCAATTCAGGGCTTAAAAAGAGGACGCCCGCGGGAACGGGCGTCGATCGTCACTTCGGGGAACAGTCACGGATGAGGGCTTGCTCACGGCGGAGCACGATCGCCCACGCGGACCGCGTCGGATTCTCCCGCATGCGGTAGCCGTCGATGAAATGCCCGAGCATCCGCACCGCAGCGCAGGCATCGAAACCGGCGCGGCGCAGCACGACCAATGAATCCGCATCCGCCTCGGTCTCCTGCTTCTCCAGGAGGACCTCGTCATGCCCGGCCCAGACGAACAGGTCGGACCAAAGGTTCGTATCCACATGCTGGCGGAGCTCGTGGCTGTATTCGTGCGCCAGGATCGAGGCGTACTCAGCCTCGTCCTCGGCCAGATCGATGAGCGAGAAGCTCACCACCATGAACCGCGGGCGCCGTATCGCCGACGGCACCTCCCCCGAATCCACCACGACCACCGGCCGGTTGCCCAGCGCCTGCGCGTGGTCAGGGAATAGCCGGATCAGCAGGGTTTGGGAATATCCCTCCCACGCGGTCCGGCCTTCCGGCGTGTTGACCTTGGGCGGCGGACCTTCTGCCATCGCCGGACCGGCGCACAGCAGCACGACGGCCAGAACGCTTCCATTTATCCGCATCCGAACCTCCTTGGCGCATGGTATACCACATCCTGCGGAAAAAAGCGGCCCCGCG
>DATEYD010000110.1:0-4490 GCA_035583445.1 Minisyncoccota bacterium | reverse complement strand
ACCTGCTGAAGACGGCCTATGAGAAGACCGACGCTGGGAAGGCCGCGTCGCTGAAGGCTAACATCGCCTACTGGGAAGCATCGCTGAGGGTCGACAAGACGAACGCCGACGAGATAACCGCGATCCTCGCGGACCTGCGCGCGCAGTACGAGAAGCTCGGTGGATCCATCGTAGACCTCGGCTACCTGGCGGACTGGGAACTCGAGCACATGGCCGACACGTGGAAAACGACTGGTGCTGGTGTGGTCACGACGGTGGAAGGCATACTTTTTGAGATCTATGATCGCGTCGCGCTTTTCGGCGGGGCGACCAGTGTCACTTTGGAAGGACTCACGGAGACATTTAAAAAGCATTTCAAGGAAATCGCGGACGACGCGAAGAAGGTCGCGGACACCTGGGAGGAAACCTTCGCCAAGGTCGTAGGTACCGTCCAGTCCGCAATGGGGACTCTCGGGGGGATCACTTCCCAGTACTACACCAATCAGAACAACGCCCTCGATACCTGGTACCAGAAGCAAATCGCGGCCCTCGGTGATATGACGGACGCGACGCAGGAACAGACCGATGCGAAGAAGAAGATCGACCAGGAGTACCACGACCAGCAAGTCGCCTTGAAGAAGAAAGAATGGGAAAGCAATAAGGCGATGTCAATTGCGAATGCGACGGTCTCCGGCATTGAGGCCGTCGTGAAAACGTTCGCAGCCTACGCTTGGCCGTGGAACCTCATCCCTGCCGGGATCATGACCGCGCTCGCAGCAGTACAGGTCGGGATGATTGCCTCGATGCCGGAACCAGCCTTCGCCCAGGGTGCGGACTTCACCGTCCCTCCCGGCTACGACAACGATTCCTATCCGATGCGCGTGGAAAGCGGCGAGCACGTCACCGTCACCCCGGCGGGGCAGGGCGGCGGGGACATGATCCACAACACCCTCATCCTCGACGGCACGGTGCTCGCTGACTGGATTACCCGGGCGAGCAGGAACAAGAAGATCCTCACGACTGCCCGGAGCGTGGTGCCGTAATGAACCCCCTGCGCATCCTCTACGCCGACCTCGCGAAGTCCTGCGCCGTGACCGATTCAACCGAGGCCACGGGCTACCCCGGGACGAACGTCCAGCATCCGCACCTCTCGCGTGCGTGGAGGACTTCGGCGCTCGCGGCGCAGTGGATCATCTTCGACGCCGGCGCGGGGAACACGATCAGCTTCGACACTGCCGCGATCGTTGGGCACAACCTCACTGCGGCCGCAGTCGTGAAGGTGCAGAGCGACGATACCCCGACGTGGGCGCCGCCGGGAGGCGTGGACAAGAACGCCGACCCGACGCAGCCGCTCATGGTCGTGGACGTCGCCCCGCTCCCGACTGCGCGCCGGTACGTGCGCGTGTACATCGACGACCCGACGAACCCCGCAGGCTACATCTCCATCGGCCGCATCATGCTGGGCATCCGCTTCGAGGGTGAGACGATCGACCGGGGATTCAAGATCGCGATCGAGGATTCCACGGTCCTCTCCGCTTCGCTGTCGGGGCAGATTTTCGCTGACCTCGGAGTGCAGCAGCGGGTCTACAGCATGAGCCTCGGGACGATGAAGAACGCGACGAAACAGAAGCTTATCGTGATCGTGCAGACCGCCGGGCAGTACGACCCGGTGGTGGTGATCCCCTCGGAGAGTTCGATCCCGGGGGCGGTGGGAGAGACGGAGGCGATCATGCCGTTGTACGCCACGATGACGAAGGGCGTGAGCTTCACCGAGCAGGGCGGGTGGGGGTGGGCGGATGATGTGATTTCTTTTAGGGAGGCACTATAAATGGCAGGCGCACAAGTCACAATCGCGGCGGCGCAGGTAGACGCGCAGAGGCTCGGGTTTCAGAGCATTTCGCTCACAGAATTTGCCAGCACGGCGGAATGTCAGATTAGCGCAGGAAGCAAAGTAGAAATCCAAGGAGCGTTGTATCAGTTTCCGGCTGATGAATCTATTACCGGCTGGGGTGGGATCGGCGCGAGCAATGCAGTCTATATCCTCCTCACCACTGCCGGTGCGAGTGTGACCGCTTCTTTCACTACAACGGCTCCTACTTGGTCAGTGACAGCGCAGGGGTGGTACACGGGTGCCGCCCGCGTGATCGGCGGACTCTATAAGGACGCCGGAAGCCTCTACACGCTGAAATGGCTCTACGAGGAAAAGCAGATTGCGAGCGTGAAGCGGTACGGGAATGGGACTGTAAATGTCGTTGGCGTCTTGACGGGAGAGGTTGGGATCGTGGCCGGCGCGGGGAATGCTACGTTGCTGAAAAAGGTTGTCAATATTGGCGATTGGAATATGGATACGACGGCAACCATAGCCGTAGCGCATGGCATCGCTGACCACACGAAGATAATTGGGATATCTGTTTCTATTCGAGATGATGGCGATATAACAACGAGTCCACTAAATATTGCGCTTGGGGGTATACCTCCGGGAACGGTAGACGTTCCACAGGGGGCTTGGCGAAAGGGCGGAACGTATGGAGGGACTGATCCTAATAATATTGGGTTATGGCGCTTAGCCGGTGGATATTTTGATACAGCCAGTTATGATGCAACGTCTTACAATCGCGGCTGGATCATCATCGAGTATACGCCATAGGAACGATTGATGGGCACGAAGCTCGACCCGCACACCAAGAAAATCACGCTGTTCGAGCTGGACATCAGCCTCATCCAGACGCTGTTCTTCAACTACACCGCCGGGGTCTGGTACGTGGACTTCGATGCAATCTACGACCGGATCGACCCGGTGTACCTCGTGGGGGTCTCGGCGCAATCGATTATCCAGATCGGCTCTGTGCTACAGGACGGGGTGGCGCTCACGCTCGTCGCATCGGTCGCGCTCGTCATCACGACGAACAACTCCTACTACTGGGACGCGAGCGACCGGCGGGTGTACATCCATCTCAACGGTGGAAGCGAGCCGGCGCTGCACATCATCGTTCTCGGGATCACCTCGGGGTTCGCGAACCACGCCTGCACCTACAACGGCCTCTACTTTGAGCCGCGGCTGCGCTCAGCACCGGCGATCTCGAAGTCGAAGGACCCGCTGTTCTTCGGCCGCATCTCCTTCGACGGCGGGGACATCACGCTGGACAACCACGACGGGAACTTCGATTCTCTTGTCGAGGGAAACCCGGGCATCTTCGGCGGGGCGGTGCGTGTCCTACAGGGTTTCGACTCGGACGCCTATGCTGCCTTCACCCGCATGGCCTCGGGCCTGATCGAAGGGGTGAAGATCAACCGGGACTCGTGCGTCGTGACGATGGTCGACCAGCGGAAGTACCTGTCGCGGTCGGCACCGATGCGCGTCTACGAGGTCGCGACCTATCCGAACCTCAATTACGCGAACTATGGCCGGCCCATCGCGCTCGCCTACGGGCAACTGCGGGGCGTCCCCTGCGTCTGCTTGAACGAGGAGGCCGTGGCGCCCGCGACCTGGGACTTCAAGATCTGCGACTGCACCGACCACGCGATCGTGAGCATTGATCAGCTCTACTCTGACGGGATCAAGGTCACGGCCAGCGCATCCAGCATGGCGAATGGGACCTTCTCGCTCATAGGTGGTGACTTCAAGGTCGGGACAGTGGTGAAGGCGGACATCCACGGGTACGCGACGACGAACGCCGCCGACGTGATCGCGGACATCCTGCTCAACCATCTCGGGCTCGTCTACAACGCGACGAACTTCAACACGACGGAATGGGCGGTGGCGCAGGCTGCGGCGATGGACGTGGGAGTGTACGTCGGGGATTCCCGGGAGGTGTTCGCGATCATCGAGGACATCTGCGCATCGGCTCTCATGAACTTCATCCAGCAGGACGACGGGCGCTACACTCTGCGGATCTATGACGCTGCCCGCGCGATCGACCAGACGTTGAACCGGGACGAGCTGCTCGGCACCCCGGCGATCTCCCACGACCCGACGCAAGTCGTATCCTCGGTGAGCGTGGGCTATGACCGAGACTGGACGCTCGGTAGTTTCCAGCGGTTGAAGGACACCTCGCAGGAGGCCGTGATCTTCGCCCTGTACAAGCACTACCGGCAACAGTCCTTCGAGACGCTTCTCACCTCTGCGGCGAACGCGCAGACCTACGCCACGGCGATGCTCGCGCTGTACGGGCACACGCTCACGCGGATCAGCGCGAGGTTCAAGCTGCAGCCGCTCGGGCGGGAGGTGATGGACTTCGTGATGCTGCCGGTCTATCGGCAGACGAAGACGATGCTCGGCATGGTGAAGTGCGAGGTGTACTCGATCTCGAAGGACCTGCTCGGCGCCACCGTCGAGCTAGGATGCAGGGTGGTGTGAGATGCCGGACCGTGAGAATCAAGTTGAGACTGGGATCCCGAGCGCCGGTACTCCGCATTTCAAAGCGATTTCACTCTTATCGAATTACGATCCGGTAGATGCTAACTGGCACAGCATCGACCTAATTGCCGCCGGTATGCCAGTTGGCATCAAG
>DATEYD010000109.1:0-1065 GCA_035583445.1 Minisyncoccota bacterium | reverse complement strand
GTACAACAACCCGCCCGTAGCGGCGTTCACCGTGACCAAGGACTACCTGCAGATCTTCGTCGACGCAAGCACGTCGACCGACGACCTCGGGATAGCCTCCTACTCGTGGGACTACGGGGATGGCGGAAGCGGCTCTGGAGTCATGGACTCGCACATCTACGCGGCTCCAGGGACTTACACGGTCACGCTGACCATCGTCGACTCCGGTGGCAAGAGCGCGACGACGAGCAAGAGCGTCTCGGTGGTGCAGAACACGCCGCCGACGGCTGTAATCAGCGTGGTTTCCATAGTTGACCTGATGGTGACCCTGAGCGGCTCAGGCTCGTTAGACGATGCCGCGATTGCGTCATACGACTGGAGCCTCGGCGACGGTGCGATCGCATCCGGAGTTGAGGTCTCGCACACCTACGCAGCAGGAGGAACCTACAGCGTCTCCCTGGTAGTCACGGACGACCATGGGATGACCGGCAGCGCGGCGATGGACATCACGGTCTCGGAACCGATTCCGATACCTGGGAAGACCTACACGCTCTACGACATGTTCCAGGAGCCTTGGGGCTGGTGGTGGCCGCTGAGGTGGCAATACTACTCGACGGACATCATAATCTCGAATGAGCCTGGCATGAACACGATGTACTTCATGCCGCTCAAGGTCGGAACATCGTCACTGCAGGGTCTGATCTACGCACCGTATAGGTTCTCGTTCGACGCGGTCAACCAAGCGGGCCTCAACGTCAACGACCCAGAGTTCATGCCGGTCTTCGGACCAGCAGTCGCTGGTGCGGAAGCCTCGATCGACCTCCAGTTCCAGTACCTGGAGCCGAACTGGTGGACGAGCTACTGGGTTCCCAATTGGAGTGGTGAGGCCGGCTGGCCAGGCAACACCTGGATCTACAGATCCGGCGCTGACGGCTACGATCTTGGTACGGTCTATGACGTCAACATGAACAGGCAGGCGGCGGAACAGTGGCTGAACATGCCTCAATCCGCAGTTGTCGCGGACTGGTGGACTGCGAATGAAGCGACTTACGTCGCGAACTGGGAGACCTGGATCGACTACGAGGG
>DATEYD010000108.1:0-1462 GCA_035583445.1 Minisyncoccota bacterium | reverse complement strand
CCCCCGGAGACAAGTTCACGAAAGTGTAGTTCCTGGAGTATCCATCGGCTTCGGCAAACAGCCACATGTCCGACCCGTCGAACGCCTCCAACTCGTAGTATCCAGTATCGTTCGTCGTCGCCATCGCGAGTTTGCCTTCCGCGTCCATGACCGCGGCACGTGCGAACTCTATTGGCAGGCCGGACTTCAGGTCCGTTATGTTCCCCCTCACGAGGCAGTTCAGAGGCGTCAACGAGGCGTCGAACACGAGGTCGTCGCCGGGGTTGATGGTCTCCTCCTCGAACATGGCCATCGAGTATCCGCCCTTTGTGAACCAGATGTCCGCGCTCCCGTTGGTCACGTTCATCTCGTAGTGGCCCGCGGAGTCAGTGAAAGTGAAGTTCGCGTACCGGTCTGAGAGGTACATGTTCTCTACCTCCACGGTCACGAGAACGCCCTCGATCGGGAGCCCAGTCTCGGAATCCGACACCTCACCGGAGATAATCGAGTCATCCGCGTAAGACGCGTCGGCCAGGGTTATGTTGAACCAGTATGTCTCGCCGCCCACGATGGGCGTGTCACTCGAGTTGTCCACCATCTGATAGCCAGGATTGTCGAACGCGACCGCGCCACCGCCGGTGACGCTCTCTATGACGTTTACCTCGAAGTAACCAGAGACATCAGGAGTGGTCACGTTCGCGTAGAACGGCATGTCGATGCCCGTCGGGTCGTTCGATATCCCGAGCACATGGCCGCCCACGGCCGGGGTGCCCTCCTCATCCAGTACGTAGCCCTTGATCGTGATGTCCGCGACAACGGGGGCGATCGGGTCGAGGGTCATATTGGCCCATGCCGTCTCGCCTGTCACGACGTCGACCATGGTCATGCCCATGTAGTAGCTCCCGTTCGCCGCGAGTACCATGTACTCGAATCCACCGGGCAGGCCGATCACGTACTCGCCCGCTCCATCAGTGAAGTCGTAGGCGACGTCCAAGCCGCCGACGGTGAACAGCATCACCTTGACGTAGACCCCGGGGATCGGGTCAGAACCGTCATCGACAATACCCTGTATCCAAGCATCTTCAGGCAGAGCGGCGGCCTCTTCGGGCACAATGATCAGGACACCTGTCAACAGAGCCAGACCCAACATCAACGCTACGGCAGTTCCCAGAAAACGTTCTCCATCGGACATTCAGAATCTCCTCACAGTATATGGTCGACAGCATCGCCTCGGGGGGTATCCTGGCGTGCCGCAATCTGAATAGATACGCATCTAGACGATATATATATGATTTCATGATTCCAGGCGGAGCCACATGACGCGCGCGCAAGGCGACAAGAGGTCAAGTCTAAAATACCCATCAGGAGCATTGCACCACCTGGTCTGGATTATGGCAGGAAAAGCCAAGCGTATACCGAGGAGCATGCTGTCGAACGATGAGCGTATGGTCTATGAGTCTCGCCCCGCCGCGATCAAGTACAT
>DATEYD010000107.1:0-1151 GCA_035583445.1 Minisyncoccota bacterium | reverse complement strand
CCGTTGTCGCCGAAGAGGGGCTTGGGCATGAACGTGGCCACCTTGCCGTGCTTGCGGGCGACGTTCTTGACGATGTACTTGTACCACATGACCTTGTCGGCCATGTTCACCAGGCTGTCGAACTTCATGTCGATCTCAGCCTGGCCGGCGGTGGCCACCTCGTGGTGGTGGACCTCGATAGGGATGCCCACGTTCATCATCGTCAGGATCATCTCCGAGCGGAGGTCCTGCATGGAGTCGTGAGGCGGTACCGGGAAGTATCCCTCCTTGAAGCGCGGCTTGTAGCCCAGGTTCGGCTTCTCGTCGCGCCCGCTGTTCCACTCCCCCTCGATGGAGTCGATGTAGTAGAAGCCGCACTGCTCGTTCTGGTCGAATCGCACGTCGTCGAAGACGAAGAACTCCAGCTCCGGCCCCCAGTAACTGGTGTCCGCAATGCCATCAGACCGGAGGTACTCCTCGGCCTTCTTGGCGATGTAGCGGGGGTCGCGGCTGTAGGGCTTGCGGGTCAGGGGGTCGAAGATGTCACAGATCACGCTGAGGGTAGGGATCTCGCAGGCGGGGTCGACGCGGGCGGTCGTCGGATCCGGGATGAGGATCATGTCGCTCTCCTGGATCTTCTGAAAGCCGCGGATGCTGGAGCCGTCGAAGCCCACGCCCTCCACCCAGATGCTCTGGGTCAGGTCGTCCATCTCCGTGAGCTCAGAGACGGGCATAGAAAAGTGTTGCCAGAGCCCGGGCAGATCGTTGAACTTGAGGTCGACGATCTTGATGTCGTTGGCCTTGACTAAGTTGAAGACCTTCTGGGCCTCCTCGGGTGTCATGGGTATAGATTCCCTTTCTGGCGGAACATCGCCAACATTAATTCTAGGTTTGCGGCGGCTCTACAGGCTGCCGGCGCGTGTTACGTTCTTGTTAAATGATCTCTGCTCAGACAGCTACGTCGCCGCGCTCGCCGGTGCGGACGCGGATGGCGTCCGCCACCGGCAGCACGAAGATCTTGCCATCGCCGATGTTGCCGGTAGCCGACGCCATCCGCGTTCGCACCGGTGAGCGCGGCGAGGTAGCGGTGTAGGGAGAATGATTTAACGAGAACGTAACACAGGCGGCCAGCCCTTAGAATCGGCGCCACCTAGAATTAATCTTGGCGACAT
>DATEYD010000106.1:0-1244 GCA_035583445.1 Minisyncoccota bacterium | reverse complement strand
AGTCGATGTCGTGGCGGTATCCCTGACCGCCGGCGAACCTATCGCCGGGGACGGGACTCAGATATGGAAGATCACTCACAACGGCGTGGACACTCACACTCTGCATACTCACCTCTACAACATGCAAGTGATCAACAGGGTTGCCTGGGACAACGCCGTCTTCCCGCCAGACGCGAACGAACTGGGCTGGAAGGAGACCCTCAGGGTCGACCCGCTCGAGGATACCATCGTTGCGATCAGACCGGTCTCTCCCACCCAGCCCTTCGAGGTTCCAAACAGCGTACGCCCGATCGATCCCACCATGCCTTTGGGCGTGGAGTTGACCGGTCCTCCTGGAGGATTCCAGGACCCGGCGGCAAACCCGGTGACGGTCATCAACCATTTGGTCAACTACGGTTGGGAGTATGTGATGCACTGCCACCTCCTCGGGCACGAGGAGATGGACATGATGCACGGGGTCGTTGTGGCTGTACCGCCCTACGCACCCCAGGGACTCGGAGGCAGTCTGTCCGGCGCGATCGTGAATCTATCATGGACAGATGGTTCGATCTCAGAGACAGGTTACATCGTACAGAGGAGCACAGCATCATCGCCATGGGCGACCATCGCGGAGATTGCATCCCCGTTGGAGACGACGGGACCGACAACAGGCACGCTTATGTACTACGATGATACCGTCGTGGCCGATGGGACTGTCTACAGCTACAGGGTTCTTGCGAACAAAGTCGTCGGCGACACGGCCGTGTACGCCACCAGCATCGGCTTCCCGACATTGTCCGTCAACTCCACCCCATCGAACGTCGTAGTCGTGGACACTGGATCGGGCATTGTTACGGTGTTGGCGGCTCCGGCCGCTGCGCCGCAAGCAGCACCCCCGGTGGCACTGTCGCAGACGATTCCAGACATCGCAGTCCCTAATGCATTGCCGCAGGTGAACGCTCAGGCAATCGGCGTGGCTGCAGTCTATTCGGTTCACGCACCGATCAGGATAGACTCCAACGCTGACTTCGACGCTGCCCACGGAGTATCATCAGGCGATGGTTCGGCACTCTCGCCGTGGATGATTCAAGACATGAGCATCGACGGTACGGGATACGGTTACGGGATCTACATTGGTAACACCACGGACCACTTCATCGTGAGCGACAACTACCTGAGCAACGCTTCTGGTGGGCTCTTCCAATGGAAGTACTCGCCTGACTCTGGACTCGTCCTGAACAATGTGACCAACGGGATCGTGATGG